>JASFUN010000130.1:0-5757 GCA_050050255.1 Anaerolineales bacterium
AAGCGTTGACCGCGCTGCTGCTCGACCTGGGCGCGTTGGGTCTGCGTCATACGAAGCCTCTTACCGCGCGCCTGATGCCCATCCCCGGCAAGCAAGCTGGTGATGATGTCCACTTTGATTTTCCCTATTTCGCCGACAGCAAGGTGATGGCATTACAGGCTCAGCCGCTCCACGGACAGCTCACCGGATCGGGGACTCTGGATATCGATCCTCCCAAGCCCTAACGGTGGGCTCTGTCCCCGGCGTTTCCTTGTCGGCAGGGAGCCCGACCGTTAGAATGGTGTCTCATCCACGCTCAAACCTCACTGGCTCTTCAGCCTGGATGCATCCGGTTTGTCAACGATCTGAAGAAGTGCTCTGTATGGATTTTCTTGAAGTCCTGAACTCCCAACAACGCCAGGCTGTTACCACAACGCCGGGGCCAACCCTCGTGCTCGCCGGCCCTGGGTCCGGCAAAACGCGCGTGCTTACGCACCGCATCGCCTATCTGCTGGCGGAAAAGCACGTGCCTTCCTATGAGATCCTGGCGGTTACCTTCACAAACAAGGCGGCGCGCGAGATGTCCCTACGCCTCGAATCGCTGCTCGAGCCGGCAGGACTGCCGGCGCTCGCCGGCCGTGACATCTCGCTGGGCACGTTTCATGCTTTCTGCGCCGGCCTCATACGTCGGGAGGCCGACCTGCTGCCGGTTACCCGTGAGTTCGTGATCTTCGATGACAGCGACCAGGAAAGCCTGATCCGCCAGGCGATAAAAGATTACAACCTGGACCCGAAGCAAATTCAACCCCGCCGAGTTCACAACGCCATCTCACAAGCTAAGAACGAATTGATCGGGATTGACGAGTTCGCCTCCAACGACTACTTCAGCGAGGTCGTCCTGCGCATATACGAGCGCTATCAGGCAGCCTTGCTGCTGAACAACGCACTCGATTTTGACGATCTGCTCTTCTGGGTGGTGCGCCTGCTGCGTGAACATCCCGAGCTTCGCAGCCGCTACCGTACTCGCTACCAGCACCTGCTTGTCGACGAATTCCAGGACACCAACACGGCCCAGTACGTGCTGCTCAAGCTGCTCGCCGGCGAACAACCCGACCTCTTTGTCGTAGGCGATCCAGACCAATCGATCTACCGCTGGCGCGGCGCCGATTACCGCAACGTACACCGTTTCCAGAAGGACTATCCAGCATCAGAAACGATCCTGCTGGAACAGAACTACCGCTCCACGCAGACGATCCTCGATGTCGCCATGGCGGTCATTGACAAAGTCCCCAACCGTCAGCGCAAGGAACTCTTCACCGAACGTGGCAGCGGCGAGAAGGTCGTCGTTCACGAAGCCTATGATGAATACGATGAAGCTTCATACGTGGTCGACACGATTGCGCTCTTGACCGCACTGGAGGGAGTCGAGCCGGGTGACGTCGCCGTGATGTACCGCACGAACGCACAGTCACGCCCGCTGGAGGAAGCTTTCCTGAGCGCCAACCTGCCCTACCGCCTGGTCGGCGCGCAGCGCTTCTACGGTCGGCGCGAGATCAAGGACATCATCGGCTACCTGCGGGTGATCCATAATCCGTCCGATCAGGTCAGTTTGCTGCGTGTTTTGAACACCCCTTCGCGCGGCATCGGCGACAAGACCGTGGCCGATTTACTTACGTTCGCAGAGCAGAAGCAGATCGAACCGGCCGAGGTCCTCCTGGATCTCGCAGCGGGTGCCTCCTCCCGGTTCGCGCCTGCGTTTGACGCCCGCGCCCGTAACGCGCTGCTCAATTTCGCCGAGCCGTTTGCGCGCTGGCTCAGTTTCAAAGATGATAGCGAGCTTGTGCCGCTCATCGATCGGGTGCTGGATGATACCGATTACCGAGCCTACATCGACGACGGAAGCGAGGAGGGCGCTCAACGGCTGGAGAACATTGAAGAGCTGCGATCGGCAGCGCTCGACCTGCAGGGGATTGACCTATCCGCGTTCCTGGAGCGTGTCGCGCTGGTCTCTGATCAAGACACGCTTACCGACGCACAAAACGCACCAACGCTGCTCACCCTTCACGCCGCTAAAGGCCTTGAATTCCCGGTCGTGATGATCATCGGTATGGATGAGGAGATGCTGCCCCACCGCAGGTCCTATGACGACGCTGAATCGATGGCCGAAGAGCGCCGTTTGTTCTACGTGGGGGTCACGCGCGCCGAGGATCGACTCTTTCTAGTGCGCGCCTTCCGCCGCCGCTTCGCCGGTTCTTCCGACCTGACGGAGCCCTCGCGCTTCCTCGAGGACATCCCGTTTGAACTGCTTGAAGGTGACACACCCTCCTCCTACAATCAGGATCGCAGCTCGTACGAAAACGACACCACCTGGGAAGCGCAGGTCGAAGCTCCACTCCAGCCAAGCTATCAGGCCGGGATGCGGGTGCGCCACGAAACGTTTGGTGAGGGTGTCGTGGTGGCGGCTGAGATCAATTTTGACGACGAAGAAGTCACGGTCGAATTTGAAGAGCACGGGGTCAAACATCTTGTTGCTTCACTGGCCGGGCTTGAAGTGCTTTCGGGATAAAATAATGAGCCGGGCTGCAACTCAACCGCTCCTGACCCTGTCGGAGCATGATAAAGGAGCACCATGAATATCTTCCTGACTGGCGGTGCGGGATACATCGGTTCTGCCGCGGCGCAAACGCTTCTCGATGCCGGCCACCAGGTGACAGTCTACGATTCGCTGGTGAAAGGCTACCGGGCTGCGGTGCCTGCTGAGGCGCGCTTCATCCAGGCTGACCTCGCAGATCTGGAAGCGCTTCACGGGGCGCTGTCATCCGAAACTTATGATGCCGTCATGCACTTTGCCGCATTTATCGAAGCCGGCGAAAGTATGCGGCTGCCAGGAAAATATTTCCGCAACAACCTGGCCCTCTCTTGTGGTCTGATTGAAGCCGTCGCCGAGGTCGGCATCCCACGCTTTGTGCTTTCATCCACTGCCAGCCTGTATGCTTCCAGCGAAGATCCGCTCACGGAAGATTCCACCATCGGGCCCAACAACGTCTACGGACAAACCAAGCTGATGATCGAGCAGGTGCTCAACTGGTACTATCAGATCCATGGCCTGCACTACGCTGCGCTGCGCTACTTCAACGCTGCCGGGGCTCTGACTGAGCGAGGTGAAGCCCACCGTCCGGAGACGCACCTCATCCCGCTGGTGCTGCAGGTTGCGCTGGGGCAGCGTGAAGACATCAAGATTTTCGGCGTCGATTACCCCACTCCTGACGGCACCTGCATACGTGACTACATCCACATCGCTGACCTCGTCCAGGCGCACCTGCTCGCGCTCGACGCGCTGGGGAGCAGCGACCAGCTGGTTTACAACCTTGGCAACGGCGCCGGCTACTCCGTGCGCGAGGTCATCGAAATGGCGCGTCATGTGACCGGACACGCCATCCCTGCGACCGAAGCGCCGCGCCGCCCCGGTGATCCCCCGAGGCTTGTCGCCGACTCCTCGAAGATCCGGCGTGAACTCAACTGGCAGCCCCAATACCCCGACCTGGAGTCTATCCTGCTGAGCGCCTGGAACTGGCACAGCCAGCACCCCAACGGCTACGAGAGCTGATCAGGTCTGCATCCGCAAACCAGGGCGAGCAAATCGGAGCTCGGCTGAGCGGATCGAACCTGGATCCCTTGCACGCTGTCCAGGTGTGGCACGCTTAAAGGGCGATCCTGGCATGCTATAATCCCGGGGCGCTCAGGCGCATTCCGTTATCTCAGCAGATCAACCTATGGAGGCCCGCACGATGCCCTATGAGCACGTCACCGTCCCCGCAGACGGTCAGAAAATCAGCATTGAAAATGGAAAGCTCCGGGTTCCTGATAAGCCAATCATCCCGTTCATTATTGGCGATGGTACTGGACCCGATATCTGGAACGCCGCGGTGCGCGTTTTCGACGCAGCCGTCGAGAATGCTTATTCGAGCGACAGGCACATCGCCTGGATGGAGGTGTTCGCGGGTCAGCGTTCGTATGACAAATTCGGCGAATGGCTGCCTGACGAAAGCGTGGAAGCGTTCAGGGAATTCCTGGTCGGCATCAAAGGTCCACTGACCACACCCGTCGGTGGCGGTATCCGCTCGCTGAACGTCGCCCTGCGTAAGGCACTTGACCTATACGTCTGCCTGCGACCGGTGCGCTACTTTGAGGGGGTTCCTTCGCCGGTGCAAGCCGCCGCAGACGTCGACATGGTGATCTTCCGCGAGAACACAGAGGACATCTATACTGGTGTTGAGTTCGAATACGGGACCGAAATCAACGATCAGTTTCGCGCCTGGCTCAAAGGGAACTACCCTGAGGAGTTTGCCAAAATTCGCTTCCCTGAGACATCTGGCTTCAGCATTAAACCCGTCTCTCGGGAAGGTACCGAACGACTGGTCAGGGCTGCGATTCGCTGGGCGCTGGACAACGACCGCCGCTCGGTTACGCTCGTCCATAAAGGCAACATCATGAAGTTCACCGAGGGTGCATTTCGTAACTGGGGCTATGCCCTGGCTGAACGCGAGTTCGCTGAGCAGGTCTACACCTGGGCCCAATGGGATCGGACCAAAGTCGAGCAGGGCGAAGAGACTGCCAACGCCGAGCAGAAAAAGGCACTGGACTCAGGCAAGCTGCTGATTAAAGATGCCATCGCCGACATCGCCTTCCAGCAGGTGCTCACCAGACCGCGTGAATTTGATGTCATCGCCACGATGAACCTGAACGGGGACTACATCTCCGACGCGCTGGCCGCCCAGGTGGGCGGGATCGGCATCGCGCCCGGAGGCAACATCAACTATGAGAGCGGCCATGCCATATTTGAAGCGACCCACGGCACTGCGCCGAAATACGCAGACAAGGACATGGTCAACCCCGGGTCGGTGATCCTCAGCGGCGAGATGATGCTTCGCTACATGGGCTGGGGCGAGGCCGCGGATTTGATCATCAAGGGCATCTCCGGCGCGATCAAGAATCGCACCGTGACCTACGATTTCCATCGCTTGATGGACACCGCCACCAAGGTCAGCACCTCGGATTTCGGGGATGCAATCATCGAAAATATGGAGTAAAATAAAGCCCTCGGAAATTACTCCCGTGCGGAGGAGGAGAAGATGCAGGCCGTTCGCGACGCGAACGGCCTGCGTGGTTCTGGCCATACCGCTCTCTTGATATAATCGACGGGTGAAAAATCAACGTGCGCGCGCATTGGAAATCCGTGCGATTTTGATCGATGAGTTTGGCATGCCCAAGTGGCGTGAACACCTCCCGCCGTTGGACGAGTTGGTCTCAACCATCCTCTCTCAAAACACCAACGACACAAACCGCGACCGCGCCTTTGAGGCGCTCACCGAAAAGTTTCCCGATTGGGAAACCGTGCGCGATGCTGATACGGAGGCTATCATCGAAGCTATCCGACCCGCCGGCCTTGCCAACCAGAAGGGACCACGCATCCAGCGCGCCCTTAAACAGATCAGCGAGGAGCGCGGCTCACTGGACCTATCGTTCCTCAAAGATTGGGATGTTGATGAGGCGGAAAAGTGGCTGCTGCGCTTTAAAGGGGTTGGCCCAAAAACTGCAGCGATTGTATTGCTGTTTTCGCTGGGAAAGCCGGCATTTCCCGTCGACACCCACGTCCACCGCGTCAGCGGCCGGCTAGGATTGCGACCAGAGAGTATGAACGCTGATAAGACTCACAAACTACTCGCCAACCTGCTGCCTCCAGAGAGCTACTATGATATGCACTTGAATTTGATTCGC
>JASFUN010000131.1:0-5755 GCA_050050255.1 Anaerolineales bacterium
AAGTAAAGGCAGCTTGCGCCGATTCCTGCATGACCTCCCCGATCTGTCCCGTTATCTGGATGTTGCCCTTCCCTTCGGTGAGCATCGCCTCGATGATCAGGATATCGCCTCCATTTTCCGTCCACGCCAAACCTGTCGCCGCGCCGACCGCGTCTTCCGGCTCGATCTCGTGGATAGGTACCTGTCCAGGGCCAAGCAGCCTGGGCAGCATGGAGGCCGTGATGCGTTTAAAAGTTTTCTTGCCTTCCGCCCTTCGCCGCGTTAGCCGGCGGCAAATTTTTCCAATTTCACGCTCAAGGTTCCTCACGCCAGCTTCCCATGTATATTCCCTGATCATAGACTGGAGCGCAGGGTTCGTGAAGGTTAGTTCATCTGGTTTCAGTCCGTTTTGTTCTAGCTGGCGTGGAATTAGAAATTTCTTTGCGATGACGATCTTTTCTTCTTCGATATATCCGGGGAACTCGATCACCTCCAGGCGGTCAAGGAGCGCTGATGGGATCGGGTCAAGCGTATTTGCAGTGGTGATGAACATCACCCTCGATAGATCATAAGGAATCTCAAGATAATGATCTGAGAAGGCATGGTTTTGTTCTGGATCTAGGATTTCCAGCAGAGCCGAAGCGGGATCACCACGAAAGTCGAGCCCTAATTTATCGATTTCGTCCAGCATAAAGAGCGGGTTGATCGTACCGGCCCTACGCATGCCCTGCAGAATCCTCCCCGGCAAGGCGCCAATATACGTCCGGCGGTGCCCGCGAATCTCAGCTTCATCACGTATGCCTCCCAGCGAAACCCGCACAAACTTCCTCCCTAATGCATCCGCGATCGACCTTCCAAGCGAGGTCTTCCCGGTCCCGGGTGGTCCTACGAAACAGAGGATTGGTTGCTTATGTTTTTGTGGAGCTACCGACCGCACGGCGATATATTCCAGAATGCGATCCTTGGCTTCTTTCAATCCGTGATGCTGCTGTTCAAATGTCTTTGTGACCTGATTGAAATCAATGGTATCGACCGTTGACTCCGACCATGGAAGCTCCATCAGCCAATCGAGGTAAGTTCGAATCACGGCGACTTCTGGCGACAAAGGTGCCATTTGAGTCAGTCGCTGTACCTCTTTGCGTGCTCGCTCTTCAGCTTCGTCTGGCAGGTTCAAATGGCCGATACGCGCGCGTAGTTCCTCCAACTCTTGGGACCAAAAATCCCCCTCCCCGAGTTCTGATTGGATCGCTTTGATCTGCTCGCGCAAATAATGTTCGCGCTGTGAACGATCCATTTCGTTCTGGACTCTGGCTTGAATCTCATCTTCCAGCTCCAGGACTTCCAACTCTCGTCCGAGCAATATGCTTATGTGCTGGAGCCGTTGAATGGGATCAAAAGTCTCAAGGATCTGCTGTTTGTCCTGCAGAGGAATATCGAGCGAGGACACTACCAGGTCGGCGAGCAGCCCTGGAGCTTCAGTGTTAACTGCGAAGATAGCTGCTTCTTCAGGTATGTTCCGATCGAGCTGAGTGCAGCGCTCAAACAAGGTCAGGACTGCTCGCATCAGTGCAGCCGTCTCGGTCGTCTGGGGTTCAATCTCCTGGATCGGGCGGACGCGTGCTTTGATGGCGCCATCTTCGAAAAAATATTCGCGGATTTCTACCCGGCGCCGGCCCTGTGCCATGATCGATATCGAGCCATCCGGCAGGTGCATCAATCGCCCAACAGCGATCTCGGTACCAACCCTGTATAAATCTTCAGCTTGCGGCTGCTCGACTTCTGGATCGAGCAGCGCGACTCCAACCATCGTCTCCTGGTTGCGGATGGCAAGCTCGATAGCATGAGAGGTTGGTTCCTCCATGACGAAAAGAGGCGTGTAAAGGGATGGGAATAGGACCACATCACGAAGAGGCATCACGATGCGAGTGAAGCTGCCATCATCCTGGAGCTCGGCATCCTCAATCCGGCTCATCTCTTCTGATTTCCTGCTGATCATCTCACCGAACTCAGGCGGTATGATCGGCCAGCGATCGATCTGCCATGACATCCTAGACACCATTTTCCATATTCGCTAAGACATCGGCTTTGATGCGCTCCCAGGCTGCGATAGCTTCAGCTGCGATGAACAAGCTCCCCGCTGCGAGGATTACCTCCCCGGGGCGGGCTTGCTGGATCGCCCACAGCAGCGCCTCATCCATCGGTTGAATAACCTCCACCTGAAACCCGTGACTGTGTGCTAGCTCTGCAATAAATTCTGGTTGTTCGGCGCGGGGATGGTCTGCCTGAGTGGCAACAATGCGGGAAACACGCGGCAGAAGCTCAGCCAGCATACCGGCGATATCTTTATCGGCGGAGGCACCGAAAATCATCGTAACTGGCTGGCCGGGGAAGTAATCTTCTAGTGCGAGGCGCAGCTTTAAAGCCGAATCCCGGTTATGAGCAGAATCGACGATGACCAACGGCTTTCGTGAGAGGATCTGGAAGCGGCCCGGCCAATCAACGTTCTTGAAGCCCTGCTTAATTTGTCTCTCCGCAAGCTTAATCCCATTGGATCGGCCTGATTGCAGTGCAGCATAAGCCACCGCTGCATTAATCACCTGATGATACCCGAGCAGAGGGATCTCGTACCGGGGGGGCGCCCATTCCTCACTGCCAATTGATTCGACGTAGTCGTCCATAAGCGGCTGTTCTTCGCTCGACCATATGTAGAGCGATTGCCCTTCCAGACTGTGACTTCCGGGTGAAAACAGCCAATCACGACCCACGCGGACCAGAGGCGCTTTCCGTTTCTCAGCGATGCGCTCGATAACCCGCTCGGCCTCATACTGCTGGGGTGCGACTACGACCGGAACGCCCTCTTTGACGATGCCGGCTTTTTCACGGGCGATATCGGATAGGCTATCGCCCAAGAGATGCATGTGATCGTATGAAATCGAAGTGATCACCGACACGAGCGGGGTGATCACATTGGTTGCGTCGAGGCGCCCACCCAATCCGACCTCAATGGCAGCATACTCTACGCCACAATCAGCGAAATGCAGGAAGCCCATCGCGGTCACGATCTCATAGACTGTCAAGCCTTCGGTCGCCTCAACGCTGGGCCGAACACGGTTGACCAGGTCGACGATCTCATCATCTGAGACCTCTTGACCGTTGACCTGTATGCGTTCGTTGAAACGGAGCAGATGCGGCGAGGTGTAAAGCCCCACCTTGTAATCAGCTGCGCGCAGCGCCGACGAAATCAGGGCTGATACCGATCCTTTGCCTTTAGTCCCGGCTATGTGATATGTCTTGTATTGATCCTGGGGGTTCCCCAGAAGAGCCAGGAGATCTCGCACCCGCTGGAGTTCAAACAATTCCGCCGAATAGCGGTAGCTTCGTTCAACACTATAGTCAGCGTAGCTGTAAATGTACGCAATTGCGTCTTCGTAGGTTTCAATGGACATAGGTAAACATTGTAATCTTCGGCATATAAACATACAAGATGATGTTCCTTGCGTCGGCACATTATTCGCGCTAAGATGACACCGTAAGATCCGTTTCGAGAGGAGGTGAAAACAAGAGGGAAACCCACTTTTTTTGCCCTTCGAAAACGCTATACCACTATTACCAAACTCTATTGAGGAGGAAGGAAGCAAATGCATAAGAAACGATTTTCGTTGATGGCCATCCTGAGCATCCTGCTCATCGGTGCGTTCATCCTCGGCGCGTGCGCGCAAGCGACGCCGACTGAGGCGCCGATGGAAGAACCGATGGAAGAGCCAACCGAAGAGCCCATGGAAGAACCTACGGAAGAACCCATGGAAGAACCAATGGAACCCGAATTAGGCAGCGTTGATAACCCAATTCAGGTTTTGTTTGTGCCTTCGGTCGACGTTGACTTCATGATCTCAAGCGGCGATTTGATCGCGCAGGCGCTCAAGGATGCCACCGGCTTGGAATTTGTGGTCAGCATCCCAACAAGCTACGCCGCCACGATCGAAGAGATGTGCGCTTCGCCGGACAACACCATCGGGTTCATCCCCGCCATGGGCTATGCGCTCGCGAACCAGCTCTGTGGAGTTGAGCCAGGCCTGGCATCCGTGCGATATGGTTGGAATGTCTATTGGACCGAGTTCCTCGTCGCGCGCGACAGCGAATACGAATCGCTCAGCGACCTGGACGGCGCCACCTGGGCATATCCAGATGCGGGTTCAACCTCCGGTTACCTGTATCCATCCGCCATTTTCGATGACCTGGGCGTAAACATCGCCGACACGGTTGAAGCCGGCGGACACCCCCAGGCGGTTAAGGCCGTTTACAACGGTGAGGCTGATGTTGGAACAGCTTACTTCAGCGCCCCATTGCTGCCGGAAGGCACCTGGACGACGGATATGTCCCCCGACATCCCCGACGATCTCGTACCTGAGTGCGGCTTGAACGACGAAGGCAAGCTCTACTGCGGTGGCTACCGTGTTCTCGACGCCCGCGCGGCAATCGCCGAAGAGGCGCCAGATGTTGTTCAGAAGGTCAGAATCCTCACCCTCTCCGGTGAGATTCCAAATGACACCATGTCCTTCTCGCCGGACTTCCCCGACGACATGAAGGAAATGATTGTGAACGCGGTGACCGCATACGTCCAGTCAGATGCGTGCGGCGAAACGCTCTGCAATGAGAACTTCTATGATTGGACCGACACGGCCCCGATCTACGACGAGAACTTCGATGGCGTCCGCTTGCTGATGGAAGCCCAGGGCATCACCCTGGAGAACCTCGGCGAGTAAGCTACTTAGGTTCTGGTAACGAAAGCCCCGGATGTTTGCATCCGGGGCTTTTTTATCACCTTCTCACCGCCACTGGATTATTCTTGAAAGCAAGAACTCCATCCCGGAAAATGAACCTTTCATCACTTTCATAAAAGTGTGAGTTAGTGATAAATTTAAGCAGCTTGCCGGGGATCGGGTCTTCCATGAAACCGATCTCCTGCTAGAGCAGATATAGAATTTGCCAAGTCGCAGTTATGAACCTATACCGACGAAGCCGGGAAGGGAACTTATGCTTGAGGTTCGAAATCTCACGAAAATATACGAAGGCGGGGTAAAAGCCCTTGATGATGTAAGCTTCTCCGTTCAAGACGGTGAATTCCTCGCCGTAATTGGCCTGAGCGGCTCGGGGAAATCCACCCTGTTGCGTTGTATCAATCGGCTCATCGAGCCGACAGCCGGCTCGATCTTGTGGGACGGCGACGACATCACCAAGGCCAGCCAAGATGAGATGCGCCGCATCCGCCGGAAAATCGGGATGGTCTTTCAACATTTCAACCTGGTCACCAGATCTAAAGTTATTACCAATGTCCTGGCTGGCCGACTCGGCTATACCAACCCGGCCCTGAGCTTGATCAACAGATTCTCCGAGGAAGACTATCGCAAAGCTCGTGCAGAGCTGGAACGCGTCGGGATCAAGGAGCAGGCGAATAAACGAGCTGATGAGCTCAGCGGAGGCCAGCAGCAGCGCGTCGGGATCGCACGGGCGATGATGCAAGATCCGCGCATGATCCTGGCGGATGAACCGGTAGCCAGCCTGGACCCCGTGTTGGCACACTCTATCATGCAGTACCTCGAACAGATCAACCACGAAGAGGGAGTTACGGTGATCTGCAGCCTGCACTTCCTCGACCTGGTCCATCGATATGCTGACCGCGCTATCGCATTAAATGAAGGCAAACTGATGTTCGATGGGTCACCAGAAGCAATCGATGACGAAAAATTCAAGGATATTTACGGTCAGGATGCCGAGC
>JASFUN010000132.1:0-5685 GCA_050050255.1 Anaerolineales bacterium
GGCTACGGGTTCGGGTGCTGGTTGTGGTGGCAATTGGCCCTTGTGCCATGGGAATGTGGTTCCATTCTCACCAACCGTAGAGACGCTGATTGAATACACTCACCGGCTGACCAGTGGGTTAGCGCTCCTTCTCACGTTGGCAATGACCCTGTTATCCAGAAAGTTTGCGCATGGAAGGCGTGTACGAAAAGCGGCTTTTGCAGCGGGCGTCTTCATCCTGTTGGAAGCCCTGATTGGTGCAGGATTGGTCTTATTTGACCTGGTTGGGGGCAACACCTCTGTTGTGCGGGCTTTCGCCTCCGCTGTCCACCTCTCAAACACGTACTTGCTGCTCGGTTCTATCACCTTGACGGCGGTGTGGGCACACAGTGATCGAGAACCCTTTAGATCGCCGGGTGGACAAAAATGGTTGCTTATCTCCATCGCTCTGGTGGGGATGATTGTCGTCGGGGCGATGGGTTCGATTACAGCCCTTGGCGATACGATTTTCCCTTCCGGAAGCGTTTCCTCGGGGTTTCTTGAGGAGATGGATCCTGCTTCGCATTTCCTCGTCCGCCTGCGTGTCATTCATCCAATCGTTGCTTTGGTAATCGGTGCGTTCATCCTCATCGCTGTACGGGCCGGTTGGTTTGCATTCGAACACGGCCAGGAAAGTAGCTATGCTGGCATTCTGACTTCCTTGATCATCTTGCAGTGGATCGCCGGGGCCGTTAATGTCCTGCTGCTTGCACCGATCTGGATGCAGATCATCCACCTCTTTGTCGCTGATGTAATCTGGATTGTTTTCATCCTTTATTTAGAGAAGCGCCTGTACCCATCTTCCGCACCAAAGGATTTCGCATAGACATACAAGCGGTCATCCTCGCAGCCGGACGTGGCTCGCGATTGGGTGCTATCGGTTCTCTGACGTCGAAAGCGGCACTACCGCTGTTAGGTAAAGCGCTTCTGACGCGGGTTGTCGAGACGTTTATTGGTGTGGTCGATTCGGTCGTAGTGGTCGTCAACCCTGAAGATAAACAAACGCTCAGCCTCATCACACAGACTCCTTTGAATGAAATAGAGGTTCAAATAGTTGAGCAGAGGCAGTCGCTTGGAAGCGGCGACGCCCTCAGGAAAGCCTGGCCATTTATTGATGGTTCATGCATCGTCTCAGCGTGCGACAGTCTCATGCCAGCGGAATATATCCGTGAATTTGTACGCCATTTTGAAACCACGAGCCCGGATGCTCTCCTCGCCGTTGGGACAGTCGACGAGAAGACTGGACTGCCCAGTTCATCCATTGAGGTCGGTGGAGCCAACCGGATTGAGCGCGTCATTGAGAAACCCAAATCTTCAGAGCTATTGTCAAACAAAATGGCTCTACCTTTATATGCATTTCAACACTCCTTCCAGGATGAGCTTTCTGCGCTGGAGATTTCTGAACGCGGGGAGTATGAACTGACGCAGGCGATCCAGAATCTAATCGAGCAGGGCGGGGCGGTGTTCGGCTTTCCAGCGCCAAAGCGCGTTACGGTAAACACTCCACTTGAGTATTTGAGTGTGATTCGAGGGATGCTGTCGGATATGCATGGCGTCCATATCGGGCGCGGAGTGCGAATGGCCCCATCAGCGATGATCCATCCACCGGTGTATATTGAAAAATCGGTGGTGATTCATTCGGGCGCGAGCATCGGGCCGGACGCTTACATCATGTCTGGATGCGTGATCGGAAGCGACGCCAAGGTTCAAGATGCGATTGTGTTCAGGGATTCTGAAGTCCCTGGTGGCAGCTCGATCCGTAGAAAGATCGTCCTGCCTGGAGAGGTTATTGATCTTCGAAGATCTCGTGGTAGCCGCGATCGAGCTCATCGTCCGTAAGGTGGGCATAACGTTGGGTCACGGCGATGTTCTTATGTCGTGCGAGTTCCTGTGCCAATTTCAAGTTGCCGCCGGAGCCTCTCAGCACGGTCGTTACAAAGTAATGCCGGAAGGAGTGCGGGGTTATCGTGCCGGCTGAAGCCTCCCCGATGCCTTCTGACACGCGTTTCTTGACGATTGCACGCCCGGTGGTCGTGGAGATTGGCAGCACCTTCTTACCGGCCGCCCGATCGTGTCTTGAGAAGATTGGCAGGGTGCTTAAAGGTCGGCCGGAATCGCCATCATGAGCAGCGCGAGCTCGCAGGTAATCCTTGAGGGCTGAAAGCGCGCGGCTGGAGAAGCGCACAACGGCTTCACGATCGCCTTTGCCTATCAGCAGGGCTCTCCCTTCGTTCCAATCCATATCACCCCGGCGTAGATTGCAGGCTTCATGCACCCTTAAACCAGTATCTGCAAGCGTGAGCAGGAAGGCACGATCGCGCAAATTTATTAACCTGTCGCGCTCACTCTCGGTGGCGATTCCTGAGAGCGTGGTTGCGTATTCAAGCACTTCTTCGATCGACCTGCGCGGAAATTGCGGCAAACGCTGACCCGGCTTGCGGCTGCGGCGTTTGATGAGCAGCCTCAACCTGGGTAGATTGATTTCGGCCAGGTGCTCAGCAGCGAGGTATTCATACCAGCCGGTGACTGCGGTGAGGTAAAGTCGCTCAGATGCCGGTGCGTAGGATTTGAGATCATGTGCGAAATCCGTGATCCAATCCTCCGTTGCTCGGGTTGCTTTTGTATTTTCGGGGTCAATGCTCATCTCATCCAGCGTGAGCAAGAAGGCGTTCAGTGCGTTCGTGTAAGTCCGTGCCGTGTTCTTGCTGCGGGATAGCAGGACGTTATCGAGGTAGCCGTCTACGGCATCCAGGATGGTCAGGGAACGGTTCATAGATGGACTTCCTTCCTGTCTCAGGCGCCTACACTATGCTTATTATAATGATACTTATCATAACCATGGATAATTTACACGTAAAGTGCAGCCCGTGTCAAGTCCCCTCCCCAATGCAGCTCATACGTTATTTGCTTTGAAACATGGTCAGAACATCATGTACACGCAAGATCACACGCTTTGAGTCATGACTATTAGCATCAACCAACAGAAAGATCCCCACCCCACCCAACAGAAGCACTGCCAGGGCTGATGTTGGAGAACGGGTGTTCTATTCGCCCAAAGACTATTCGAACAAGGATGAGAGGATCGTGTTGCGTTCTTTATCCTGGTAGAAAACGTAGGCCGCACCTAAATGTGCTCCCAGGAGAACGATGATCATGCTTATGTAGATCCACAGCATCAGGACCACAACCGTACCTAATGACCCGTAGACAAGCTCGTATCGTGGAATTCCGCTGGTCAAATACCAGGTAAAGCCTGCAGTGCCCAGTTCCCAGCCCGTGGCAGCCAGGAAAGCGCCCCAGAAAGCCGCCATGAAAGGCACGCGTGTGTTAGGAGCCCATAGAAACAAACCGATGAAAACGAACAGTTTCAGGCCCCATGATATCAATCGCGCCATGTAGGCGCGCAACTGGATGAAGTCCAAGCCTAATGACTCCAGCGTTGGTACATCGACCCTGGCCAGCAGATTCACCACCGTGGTGCCGAGCGTGGATAACGCTAACAGGATTGCGAGCAGAGCTACAATGCCAAAACCCGCTAATCGTTTGCGGATAAAATTGCGCGGTTTCGTCTTGGGCCAGGCCCGGTTGATGTTGAAAATGAGGTTTGAGAAAACACCAGTGGCTGACCAGGTCAGCCCGATGATACCGATCGCGCCAACCGTGCCTCTCTGCTGCAGCACCGTATCCAGATTATCCTGGATCAAGCCGCGTGCGACCGGAAAAGCTTCGGTAATCAGCGACTGTACTTGTTGGTATACCTCCCTTCGCTCAAGGAGGAAGCTTCCGGCAGCTATGATGGCCAGAAACAAGGGGAAGATAGAAAAGAGAGTGTAGTACGCCAGGCTCGCAGCGTTTTCAGCGGCGCGTGCCTCACCAAAACGGCGAATCGTCAGAATTGCAATCTCAATTGCACCGCGAGTGTATTCGTTAATTAGTTCAAGGAGAGGTTGGATTCTTTTCATGAGAGTTCCGTGGATTAGCAATAAAAAGCGAATGGATTAAAGGAAACCCATCCGCAATTATACAACCAAGTCCGTTGTTGATTTTATTGGATAAATATGAGGCTCAAGGTTTACTTGTGGCCGTTGCCTTGATTCAATATCTCCTCAATTTGACCGCTTTCCCAGCAAATCTTCATCGCCTCAACGACCTCAGGGTCAAACTGGGTGCCCGAGCAGTTTAAAATTTCCTGGTAGGCGACCTCAGCGGACAGCGCGTTCCGGTATGGACGGTTTGAGGTCATCGCATCGAAGGCATCCGCAACGGCTAGAAGGCGCGCACCCAGTGGGATTTCTTCACCCGAGAGGCCTTCGGGGTAGCCTCCACCGTCCCAACGCTCGTGGTGGTAGAGCACCATTGGTGTCGCCGAAGCCAAGTATGGGATGTCCTTAATCATGTGTGCGCCAACTTCGGGGTGTTTGCGCATATCGGACATTTCCTCGTCGTTGAGTTTTCCCTCTTTTTGTAGCACGTCCTCAGGGATGTAGATTTTACCTATGTCGTGCAGAATGGCACCAAATTCAAGATCTTCAAGTTGCTCTCGATCCCATTCGAATTGCTCGGCAAGTAAGCGCGCATAGTCGTTCAGCCGCCGCATATGTGCGTGCGTGTATGAGTCTCTTCTCTCAATCGCGTTGGCAAGCACAAATAAGCTATCTTTGTAGGCTGCCTTTAACTGAGCGAGCATCAACTCATCAGAACGCTGGATGCGAGCCTTGACCGCGGAAAGGAGCTCTCTTGTCGTGACGGGCTTGGTTATGTAATCGTCGGCTCCCAATGATTTTCCTGCAAAAATATCCTCACGCGTTCCGCGTGCGGTTAGAAAGATGAAGGGGATCACCGCACCGCCCGGTTTTTCGCGAACTGCCTCGAAGAGTTGATAGCCATCCATAACGGGCATAGAAATATCCGAGAGTATGAGATCTGGTTTTACAGTCTCTAGTTTCTCAAGAGCAACCTGCCCATTTTGTGCTGTAATGACCCGGAAGCCAGCGCCATTTAAGACGTCCCGGAATGCAACCAGCATGGCTGGATCATCTTCGACCACCAGCAGTGTGATGTCGTGTGGATCCTGGAGATCCTTCTCAAGGTCCTTAGGTAATTCCATATCCATCAGCGAAAGCTTCTACGAGTCTCCTTCTGGCGACCATTCGCACATTCATAGAGAGCAAAGCGTATAGGGCGGGAATTTGAGCCTTTCCCGCCTGCTTCAAGTGAATTGTAGATGCCAGTATTGAGAATAGGTATGGGAAAGAAGTACATGTTAAAATCACTCGCTATGTCAAAGTATCGCAATCTGCTGCAAGTTTTGATCCTGTTGATATTCACAGTGATGGCGTTCTGGTTTGGCTATGCTTTCGACTCCCTTTTGGAGAGCCCTGCCGAGTTGGGTTTGGTCCAGGAAGCCTATCGGCTGCTCGATGCGCACTTTATCGAAACGCTGCCCGAAAACCTAATCCTTCAGAGAGGCATGGTCAAAGGGATGCTTGAAACGCTGAATGATCCCTATACACGGCTGGTCGAACCATCACAGAACTCCATTCAATCCGACACGCTGGCTGGTGAATATGGTGGCATCGGAGCGCTTATCACTTCTGATGGAGAAGGAAGCTATTTTATTAACCCTTTCAAGGATGGATCGGCTTCGGCAGCCGGGATTGTGGAAGG
>JASFUN010000133.1:0-5665 GCA_050050255.1 Anaerolineales bacterium
ATAGAAGCGAAGAGTAGAGCTCCGGTCGCCGGTCATTGAAAAGGTCGAGTTCGTACTCGCCCGGCCGGAATACACGCTGTTTTGCGTCGCTGTCGGACGGATCGATTTCAGCGTAGATCAGCGTCTCCTCGGTCCGGTCAGCCTCGGCGAGCACGCGCCCATCCGGATCGGCGATGATGCTGCGGCCCAGGTAAGTCGTACCACGTTCCTTACCGACGCGATTGGCAGCTACCAGATATAGATGATTTTCGGCTGCGCGGGTGCTGACGACAAAGTCAGGATAAAGGCTGGCTGCCTGCGGCCAGGCTGTCGAGAGCAAGATGACTTGTGCGCCTCCCAGGGCCAGGACCCGCGCTGGCTCGGGAAAGCGCAGGTCGTAGCAGATCAACATGCCGGCACGGCCGGCTGGTGTGTCAACTGGGGGTAGGAGCTCTGCTCCCGGGCTCACATAACGGTCGACCCCCAGGGTTGGTAGGTGCGTTTTACGGTAGCGCGCACGCAGGCCAGCCTGGTCGATGAGAACGGCGGTGTTGAAGAGTTCCGTTCCCGTCCCGGCCTCAAGCATCCCGACCATGATTGACAGGTCCAGGTCTGCACACAGCCGTTCCAGTTCCTTAGTGGTCGCGCCGGGGATAGGTTCGGCGGTGCGACGAGCTTCCTCGGCAGTCAGGCCATACCCGGTCACGGCGCATTCAGGAAACACGGCCAGGCGGGCACCCTGCCCACTGGCGATCTCGGAGAATCGGGCGATCTTATCGAGGTTGGAACGAACGTTCATTAAATCCGGTTTCATTTGTGCGGCAGCTACAGTGAGCATACAACCTCCGGGGGGTGGACAGCTCCAATGGAACTGATAGTATACTGAACCTGCACAGCGAATTGGTCAAAATCGAATTGAGACTAGGGAGGGGCTGCATTGATCACTGAAGTTGTCAATCTAGAGCCCTGGTGGCGCTTCGCGGCAGCGCTATTGATCGGTGCGCTGGTTGGGCTTGAGAGAGAATTTGTCCAACAGCGCAGCGGTGAACAGGAGTTCGGGGGCATACGCACCTTTTCATTGATGTCGCTGTTGGGTGCCGTCGCCGCTTACCTCACACAAGAATTCGGCATTGCTATTTTCGTCGTCGCATACCTGGGGCTGATCCTGCTGTTGTGGGCGAGCAATCTATCTACTGCGTTACGCGGTATTGAAGAGGGTATCACCTCCGAGATCGCGGCTCTGCTGGTGCCGATTTTTGGGGCGATGGTGATCTGGGATTACGCAGCCCTGGCTGGAGCGATGGGCGTGATCACGGCACTGCTGCTCGCGCTCAAACCGCGTTTGCATGACCTCGCGCGCCGCATGAGCGTCGTTGATCTGCGCGCCACGCTGGAATTCGCCCTCATTTCGGCGGTGATCCTACCTCTGCTGCCGAATAAAGGCTTTGGCCCTTTCGGCGTGCTCAACCCTTTCCAGATCTGGCTGTTGGTGGTGTTTGTCTCCGGCATCGGATTCCTCGGTTATGTGCTCATGAAGGTCCTGGGGACCGAGCAGGGGATCGGAATCACAGGCTTGCTTGGCGGGCTGGTGAGCAGCACGGCAACGACGCTAAGCTTCGCCGGCCGCAGCAAGGTGAACGAAGCGCTGTCCACGATGCTGGCACGCGGGATCCTGCTGGCATCTTCAGTGATGTTTCCGCGCGTGCTGATTGAGGTTGCCGTTGTGAACAGCAATCTCATCCCGCACGTGATCATGCCGATTGGAGCCATGTTCATCGCAAGCGTTCTCGTGTTCTTCTTCCTCTGGCGTGTGAAGCGCGAGGACGAAAAAGGAGGACCCGGTAAGGTGGAGCTCTCCAACCCACTCCGGCTGCAGACTGCGATCACGTTTGGACTGGTCTTCGCAGTCGTGCTGGTCGTGGTACGGGCGGCCAATGAATACTTCGGGAGCGCTGGCGTTTATGTAGCCAGCTTGCTGACCGGCGTCACGGACGTCGATTCGATCACGTTAAGTGTGTCGGAATTAGCAATCAGCGGAGCGCTTCAGCCGGAGGTAGCCTCAGTCGCGATCGTAATCGCCTCGCTGGTCAACACGATGACCAAAGGCGTGATGGCGCTGGCGTTGGGCTCAAAGGCACTGCGCAAGACCATCGTGAGCGCTTTCGGCATCGTGCTGCTGGTCGGGCTGCTCGTCGCCGGGTTGACGTTTTTAACTTGACCGGGGGGTGCTTCCAGCGCAGCTCTGACGCGGCAGAAGGCGAGTCGATCAGACCCGTTCCAGGATAGTCGCTGTCGCCATCCCGTGGCCGATGCACATCGTTTGCAGCCCGAAATTGACCTCGTAGTGATGCAATTCATGCACCAATTTTGTCATGAGCACAGCGCCGGTTGCACCAAGCGGATGCCCGTGCGCGATGGCGCCGCCGTCCGGGTTGACGATCGCCGGATCTGGCTGAATCTCCTGCATCCAGGCCAGGACGACAGAAGCGAAAGCCTCATTGATTTCAATGAGGTCTATCTGGGCCAGCTGCATACCGGCATTCCCGAGGACCTTACGCGTGGCAGGGATCGGCGCATCGAGCATGAGCACTGGATCTGAACCCACGACTGACCTGGCGACGATGCGTGCCAGAGGGGTAAGGCCGAATTTATCCACCGATGTTTCAGAGGCGACCAGCAAAGCAGCAGCGCCATCGCTGATCTGGCTGCTGTTCGCAGCCGTGATGACGCCGTCTTCCTTGAACACCGGCGAGAGCGAGCGCATCTTTTCGCGATCGGGCTCGAGCCGAACACCCTCATCCTGCTCGACTAACTTGTCCTCACCTTCTGCGTGATGCACGAGCACAGGCGTAATCTGACGCTTGCTGCGACCTTCCCGGATGGCGGCGGCAGCACGCTTGTGACTCTGAAAAGCGTAGTCATCCAGTTCTTCACGCCCTAGCGACCACTTTTCAGCCATCAACTCCGCGCTCAAGCCCTGATGGACAAGATCATGGGGGAAATCTTCAGGCCAACTTTCAGGCCAGTCAGAACCGATAGGCTGGTGAGACATCATTTCAACCCCTCCGGCGAGGACGATGTCCATGTCCCCCGCCAGGATCGCCTGCGCAGCGAAGTGGACAGCCTGCTGTCCTGAACCGCACATGCGGTTTATCTGGATCCCGGGCACTTCAACTGGAAAACCTGCTTTGAGCGCAGCAAGCCGACCGATGTTTGCGCCCTGATCTCCGATGGGGGTCACACAACCCAGGATGACATCGTCCACATCAGCTGGCTGCAATCCGGCGCGCAGCAGCGCTTGCTTAAGAACCTGCGCGGCGAGATCGACGGGCGCGACCGGGTATAACGCGCCCACCTCAGGTTTACCAACCCCGATGGGTGTCCGGACGGCGGATACGATAAATGCGGAGCGTGACATGAAGGACTCCTCAAAAGGCACACCGGGCGAGTGATGCTTTCAGCATATGTTCAGTGGGTTTGGATGTCAATCACGCAGCTGAACGACTCTCTTAGGCAGTGTCAGGCTGCTTGGTCTACAATGGGGGTCCGAGAATCGTCCGCGTCTACTGAAGGACTGGAAATCTGTGAAGAGTAAATTGCTGATTGGCGCATTGCTGTCTGTCCTGATCGCTGCGTGCAGGGGCGAGGCGCTGCCCACTCAGGCGCCGATCGAATCGGTGGCCGATTTCGAACAAGCCCTCCTGGCGGCCGGTGTGCAGGCGGAACAGCCCCCTGGCGCTGCGCCTGAGCTGCCCGGTTTGCAGGTGCAAACCTGGAAGCTGAGCGGTGAATCCGTTTACATCGTTTCATGGGGTGAGACAAGCGGCAGGGGAGAAGCCCTGGATGAGTTGACCGCCGCAGATTCCCCTTTCCTGCTGCAGGGGCAGGAGCTCCAGGTCTGGGAGCGCGAGACTTTTATGGTCGTCTACCCCGGTTCAGAGGGCGGCGTTGTGCTGTTAATTGACGGCCTGCTCGGTGATCCGAGCACGTACCAAGTCAGCGGACCGGATGAGCCATATCCACCGGCGATATCGGCTGCACAGCTCGTTCTGTCCGAAGAACTGGATGTACCCCCTTCGCAGGTTTCCGTGATCGACTATGAGCCTGCGCTGTGGCCGGACAGCTGCCTGGGATTATCCGGCGGCGGTGAGACTTGTGAAAAAGTAGAGACATCCGGTTGGCGCATCGAGTTGCGCGTTGATGGCCAAAACTACCTTCTGCGCAGCGATGCAATCGGGGGGCAGATCAGGCGTGACAATTAATTGACCGATCTATCCATATCGAAGAGGTGATAAACCAGAGCGATGATGAATGACGAGGCAGGATCCAGGCAAGAACAGGGCGAAAAGGGTCAACTTCCGCGCAACGTGTGGGCGGTGACGATCACCAGCTTCCTCACAGATATCTCCTCCGAAATGCTCTTCAACCTGCTGCCTCTCTATCTCTTCAACGTCCTCGGCATGCGCACTTCGTTCATCGGCATCATCGAAGGGTTGGCCGGATCCGTGGCGAGCTTGACGAAGCTGGCTTCGGGATGGCTTTCCGACCGTCTCGGAGCGCGCAAATGGCTCGCGGTGAGCGGCTACGCACTATCGACGGTGATCAAGCCGCTGTTCTACTTCACGACAACATGGCCGGGCGTACTGGGCGTGCGCTTTGGAGATCGACTGGGCAAGGGGATCCGGACAGCGCCGCGCGATGCGTTGGTTGCGGACAGCGTCCGAGAGGAGCAGCGTGGGCTAGCGTTTGGTCTGCACAGGGCCGGCGACACTGCCGGAGCGGTCGTGGGGATCGGGATCGCGCTGGCGGTGGTGCTGTCCACGCGTCAACCTTCCAGCGGGCTGGAACGCGCCACGTTTCAAACGATCGTGCTGCTCAGCGCGCTGCCTGCGCTGCTCGCCGTGCTTGTGCTGGCTATCGGGTCACGCGAAGTGAACGGGATCAATTCCCAGACGGTCAAGTATCAATCACGGCGCCCCGATGCTGAAAAGGACAGCACAAGCAGTGCTCCCCCGGGGCGGGAATTCTGGATCTTCATCGGCATGTCGCTGATCTTCGGGTTGGGTAACGCCTCCGATGCCTTCCTGATCCTGCGCGGGCGCGTCGTTGGCCTATCTGTGGCCGGCGTCCTGGGCATGATGCTTACCTTTAACCTGGTCTATTCGCTGGTGGCGACACCCGCCGGAAGGCTTTCTGACCGCATCGGACGCCGAAGGATGTTGATCGGAGGATGGCTGTTTTACAGCCTGGTTTATCTGGGATTCTGGCGCGTCTCAGCGGGATGGCAAGCCTGGGGTTTAATGCTGCTTTACGGCCTCTATTACGGACTGACCGAGGGATCGCAAAGGGCGTACATCGCCGACCTCGTGCCCTCGCCGTACCGGGGGCGCGCCTACGGGATTCTACACACCGTTCTGGGTGTGGCGGCATTCCCGGCAAGTCTCATCGCCGGTGTGCTGTGGCAGGGCGCAGGGGCATGGCAGGGGTTCGGCCCGGGAGCCCCATTTCTGTTTGGCGCGATCGCAGCATTGATTGGTGCGCTGGGGCTCATGTTCCTACCCACCAAGCCTGCCCGGGGCTGAGAGGAGACAAAATCCTAAATGGTTGACAGGATACCCACGAGGGTGCGCGCCCCTGTAGTTCGGGCGGGTGCCAACCGTAATTTACTGTTGATGCTGTTGAGCTT
>JASFUN010000134.1:0-5629 GCA_050050255.1 Anaerolineales bacterium
GCGCACGAAAGTGAAGGTGAGCAAGATCTCCGCGTTGGCGGACGACCTGGCCCTGGCCCTGGCTGCGCCTTCGATTCGCATTGAGGCACCCGTTCCTGGAAAAGGCTTCATCGGCATCGAGGTGCCGAATACCGAGGTGACCATGGTGGCCCTCCGAGACGTGATGGAATCGCAGGCTTTCACACGCTATCGTTCGAGTCTGCGGTTGGGCCTGGGCAAAGACGTATCCGGGAACCCGATCGCGGCGGATTTAGGCGCAATGCCGCACCTGCTCATCGCCGGGACGACCGGGTCGGGCAAATCGGTTTGCGTGAACGCCATCGTCTCCTGCCTGCTGCTTCAGAACACGCCCGACGACTTGAAATTCGTGATGGTCGACCCCAAAAGGGTGGAACTGACCTACTTTAATGGGATCCCGCATCTGCTAGCACCTGTGGTGGTCGAGCTCGAGCGTGTCGTGCCCGCGCTGCAGTGGGTGGCGCGCGAGATGGACAGCCGCTATCAGCAGTTTGCAGATGAAGGGCTGCGCAACATCGACGATTACAACCGTCGCATGGAGCAGAGTGGGCGTAAGAAAATGCACTACATCGTCGTCGTGATCGACGAGCTGGCAGATCTGATGATGCTTTCACCGCATGAAACCGAACAGGTTATCACCCGGCTTGCCCAGCTGGCGCGGGCGACCGGCATTCACCTGGTAATCGCCACACAGCGCCCCTCTGTGGATGTGGTCACGGGCTTGATCAAGGCGAACTTCCCCGCCCGCATCGCCTTCGCCGTCGCATCGAGCGTGGATAGCAGGGTCATCCTGGACCAACCGGGTGCAGAGCGCCTGCTTGGCCGCGGCGATATGCTCTTCCAGGCGCCCGATGCTCCTGCTCCGATTCGGATGCAGGGAGCGTATGTCTCGGAAGGGGAGCTCTCGCGTTTGATCCGCTACTGGAAGCTCGCCGGAGTTGAGTTGGATGACGAGTCTGAAAAGCCTGCCAGCCCCGTCGAGACCATCCCGGAGGGTGCTGACCTCGAGCAGGGATCGCTGTGGGAGGAGGCTGCCGCCCAGGAAGACCTGGATCCTATTTTCGATGAAGCGGTGCAAATCGTTCGAGAGGCGCATAAAGCCTCGATCTCGATGCTGCAGCGCAGATTGCGAATCGGCTACACGCGCGCCGCACGCGTGGTTGATCAGATGGAGGCGATGGGGATCATAGGTCCGGCCCAGAGTGGATCCCAGCCGCGTGAGGTGCTCGACTATGGCGAGGATCTCGATTTCAGCGATGAATCTAGATCCTGAGGCTAGCCCGTAGCAGTCATGTTTGTGCCAAATATCATGGAAGAAAAATGATTGTATGTCATCTTCTCTCGTGCTATGATGACGTCGGTATATCCCCATTCATCCGTGAACGATCGCATGAAAGGAGGGGTGTATCTGGTAGAATTGGCTGAACCTTCATATACAAACCTAAACTGGAGGAGTTCAAATATGAAGAAGAAGATTTTCGCCCTGCTGACCCTGCTGGTTCTTGCGTCCATGGTGTTGGCCGCGTGCGCGACTCCCACCGCGGAACCTGCACCGGCTGAGCCGGCAACGGAAGAACCCATGGAGGAGCCGGCAACCGAAGAGCCCATGGAGGAGCCGGCGACCGAAGAGCCCATGGAGGAGCCTTTCCGGGTCGGGTTTGTCACAGACACGGGTGGCATTGATGACAAGAGCTTCAACACAACACAGTGGAACGGGGTTCTCCGAGCTCAGGAAGAACTGGGTGTCGAAGCGCAGTTTATCCAGTCCGACGAAGCCACACAGTACGAGCCTAACCTGACCGAATTCGCAAGCCAGGGATATGATCTGGTCATCGCCTCGGGGTTCTTCCTGGGTGGTGATCTTGCAAAAGTCGCTGCACTATATCCGGATGTCAATTACACGATTGTTGACTATACCTATCCCGATCCATTCGGTGTTCCGGAAGGGGTCGTCGGTAATTCCGAGTGCATTCCCAACGTCGAGGGACAGATTTTCAAGACGGATCAGGCAGCATTCTTGGCTGGCTATCTGGCTGCAGGGATGACAGAAACCGGCAAGCTGGGTTACTTTGGCGGCGCAAAAATCCCAACCGTGACCATCTTCGGTGTCGGATTCCAGAAGGGCATGGAGTACTACAACGAAGTACACGGAACGGATGTAGCGCTTATTGGTTGGGATAACGAGACGGGTGAAGGCTTATTCACCGGCGATTTCGTTGATCTAACCAAAGGTAAAGAAGCGACCGAATCGCTGTTCGATGAGGGTGCCGACATCTTCATGGGTGTGGGGGGTCTTATCGGATCACCTGGTTTTGATGTCGCCCGCGAACGCGGAGGCTACGGGGTCTGGGTTGACGTCGACGGCTACTTCTTGTTGCCTGAAGCATCCGATGTCCTTCTCACCAGCGTCATGAAGAATATGGACAACTCGGTGTTTGACGTGATCCAGGACACGATGGAAGGCAATTTCAACGGCTGCGGCGAGTATGTCGGTGATATGGAGAACGCAGGTGTTGGACTCGCTCCGTATCACGATCTAGCGGATGCAGTCCCTGATGATCTCAAGGCTGAGGTTGAGGAACTTCAGGCGGCGATCATCAGCGGGGAAATCGCCGATACTGGGTGCGTCTCCTACCCAGATTGGTGCCCAGGCGGTCTCTACTAGCCTAGACTTTCTAGACCAGAACGAAATTGGGCGGTGCCAAGGATTTTCCTTAGCACCGCCCAAAATCATCCCTATAATTCCTGGATGTAAGCTCTGTGTGATGGAATTCAAAGGAGCCTCTCTATGCCACCAGTCCTTGAACTCCGCAATATCACGAAGCGATTCCCCGGTGTACTTGCAAATGACAGGATTAATCTCACCCTCAATGATGGGGAGATTCTTGCCCTTCTAGGCGAAAACGGTGCTGGAAAAACCACACTAATGAACATCCTCTATGGACTTTATTCGCCTGATGAAGGCGAAATAGTCGTTCGTGGTAATGTGGTGGATATCGATGGCCCGAATGACGCAATTGACCTCGGAATCGGTATGGTCCATCAGCACTTCATGCTCATACCTGTGTTTACCGTTACTGAAAATGTCATGCTGGGGGTTGAGACAACAAGCGTGGCCGGCATTCTCAACCGTGAGGCTGCCGCTAAGGAGATTCGAGCGATTTCTGATCGTTTCGGTTTACAGGTTAATCCAGACACATTGCTTGAGGATTTGCCTGTCGGGGTTCAGCAGCGGGTTGAAATCATTAAGGTCCTGTACCGTGAAGCTGATATTCTCATCCTCGATGAGCCCACTGCAGTGCTGACACCCCAGGAGGTCGATGAACTTTTCAGTGTGGTTCGGACCCTGGTGGCTCAAGGAAAATCTATCATCTTCATTACACACAAACTGAAGGAAGTGCTCTCAATCGCGGACCGCATTACGGTCTTGAGAACGGGACAAGTGGTGGGAACCGTCAAACCCGATGACGCTACAGAGGGGTCGTTGGCGAAGATGATGGTGGGGCGTGAGGTGATCTTGGAAGTGGATAAGCCGCCCGCCGAGACCGGTGAGGCGGTCTTGGATGTTCAGGACCTGTATATCCGTGACGATCGTGACCTGCTTGCCGTGGAAGGTGTCTCTCTGCAGGTAATGGCCGGAGAAATTCTGGGGATCGCTGGAGTGCAGGGCAATGGGCAAACGGAATTAGTCGAGGCGTTGACCGGTCTCCGGGAGATTGAAGCCGGTAGCGTGCACATCATGGGGCAAGATACGACAAACCAGAGCCCACGACGAATCCGAGAGGTTGGCACGGCTCACGTTCCAGAGGATCGGCAGAAAGATGGATTGATACTCTCGTTCCCAGTCGCCGATAATCTGGTGCTGAACACGTATTATGAGGAACCATTCGCCAAGGGAATATCTTTGCAAAACGAAGCGATTGAATCGGCCGCCCGGGAGCGGGTAGAACTTTTTGATGTCCGCACTCCGAGTATCTTTATTCCGGTGTCCAATTTATCGGGAGGCAATCAGCAGAAGGTGATTGTTGCACGCGAATTTTCTCGACCGATTGATTTATTAATCGCTTCGCAGCCAACACGCGGATTAGATGTTGGATCGATTGAGTACATTCATGGGCGCATCATACAGAAGAGGAACGAAGGTTGTGGAGTACTTCTCGTTTCCCCGGAGCTTGATGAAGTCATCAATTTATCAGACCGTATTGCCGTGATGTTTGATGGGAAGATCATTGATGTGATGCCTGCCGAAGAGGCAACCAAAGAAAAACTCGGGTTATTAATGGCTGGAGTAAAACAAACAGCTTGAGAGTAACCTGATTTTCAATAACTGTGCCAATCGTTATGGACATCGAACGAGAATCGAGGAGGTTACATTGAGCGAAGAGCAGGGTAATTCCGAATCAGCTGCAACCCCAACCTCCATTATCACAGACACGATTAAGCGAATCTTCAATCGTCAGGGATGGATCTCAAGCGCTCTCTTGCCAATCCTGGCAGTGATCACTGCGCTTATCATCGGTGCGCTGATTATTGCTGTTACATCACCTGAGGTCATACATGCATGGCGCAGTGTCCTTCAGTCGCCGGCCGAGGCGGTCTCGGTCACCTATCGAACCGTTCGCGATGCATATGTCGCACTCTTTGAGGGGTCATTCGGCAATCCGAGGACGATAATGGAGGCGATATCTGAATCCCGGGCAACGGGGGATAATCGTCCATTATTGGATGCTATTCGTCCTTTAAGTGAAAGTCTTGTGATCACGACCCCATACATATTTGCCGGTTTGGCTGTTGCATTAAGCTTCCGGGGTGGTTTATTCAATATTGGCGCCGAAGGGCAGCTTTTCGTCGGTGGGTTAGCCTCTGTTTTCATTGGCTATACTTTTCGAGAGTTGCCGGCCATCGTGCATTTGCCATTATCACTTTTCGCTGGTGTGCTTGCCGGAGGAATCTGGGGGGCAATCCCCGGGTACCTCAAAGCCCGAACGGGTGCGCATGAAGTCATAAACACGATCATGATGAACTACATCGCGTTCCGCCTGACCGATCATCTACTCAGCGGACCGATGGCACGACCGGATGGCCTTCCAATTACCCCAGAGGTTGCAACGAGTGCCTACATCCCGCTGCTGCTTGAGAAACCAGCGCGTATTCACTATGGTTTTTTCATCGCCCTGATTGTCGCCGGGCTTGTGTATTGGTTCCTATGGAAAACGACAACCGGATTTGAGATTCGAATGGTTGGTGCTAATCCCAATGCTGCCCGATATGCTGGCGTAAAGATAGCCGGAACTACAGTTCTTGCTATGGCACTTAGCGGCGCACTGGCAGGATGGGCTGGAGCCAATCAAGTGCTCGGCGTGGATCACCGGATGGTGCGTGCATTTTCTACAGGATATGGTTTCGATGCCATCGCATTGGCCTTGCTAGGCAACAGCCATCCTGTTGGCGTTGTCCTGGCGTCATTGTTGTTCGGATTCTTACGGGGAGGCGCCGCACGGATGCAGTCCATTGCTGGCGTTCCAGTTGAAATTATCCGCATCATTCAAGGGCTTGTGATTATTTTTGTGGCCGCACCGGAAATCATTCGGGGTATCTACCGTTTGAAAGA
>JASFUN010000135.1:0-5618 GCA_050050255.1 Anaerolineales bacterium
ATTTGGAGCTGTTAAACCCCGCTATCAGTTTGTTTGTCGCCTGCGCTCCATGATGATGAGGCCCCAGATCACAACCATCCCGACGATCATGCCCACGAGTTCTGGCCAGCGGGCTGAACCCTCCAATGCCAGCGACTCCCAACGGACCCCAACAAGAGCCTGGATCCAGGAGGACATGTAGTCGTCCAGCAACCCTACGACCAGCACCGAGAGCGCCACCGCGGGGATTGCTAAGGCGGCGTACCAGCGGAGTACAGCGAACCCTACCTTCCTTTTTTCCATGGCGACCCTCCTGTATATATACCTTCAGGGATGAGAAGGTCTTGCATTAAGCATAGATGCTTCAGTTGTCCAGGTCTATAGGTTGAAGACCGTATTTTCTATATGTGGTATTCGACCCATAGCGAGCCGGCTTGCGGGGGATGTTGTATCGACGGATGGATGTGTGTCAGGCGCAAGGCCATAGCGAGGATGAGCCGTCAGGGTCTGATCGGGCCGGCGACGCTGCCACCGAGATCTTCGATGCTGTCATACAGGAGCTGCAGAACGTAGATGCCGTTGTGCGCGAACGCACCGGGGTCCATCGCTGCATAGCGGTAATTATAGGCAGCCTTGAGCAGCCGCGGCGACCAGCTCACGAAGCGATTGGCATCTTCAACCTCGTCGGGATTTGCCTTCCCGTCCCCGTTGCTGTCGTTAAAAAAATAGGGGTAATTGCGGTCATCGTAGATTATGGGTGCTTCTAACTCATCGGTGGCGTAGTCTTGAATGCGGGCATAAAGCTTATCGAGCATGGTTGCGATCTCGCCAGCAAAACCTTCACTTGTGTCGTTATCGCCATCGAAATCCACAAGCGAAAAGCGCAGTTTGTTCAAATCCCCCGAATCCGTGATCGCGAGGTGGCACTGGGGACAGCCCTGTGAGTCGACCACCAGTGAATGCGCATCGTGACATTCCGAGCAGGTGTCATAGCTTTCAACATGGTCGAAACGGCCTGCATACGTTTTACCCGGGTACTCGAATCCATATCCGGCCAGGCTGCCCAGGACTGTCGATCCCGCAGGCGTAAAGTGCATATCGAGCATCTCGATCCTGCGGTTCGTGATGTCCGGGTTTAGATTGGCGACTACGGATTGCAGTTCGGCAGCAGATCGATTCGCCAGATGGCATGTGACGCAGATGTCGAACTCCTCGTTGCGGAGTTCAAGGCCGGAGATGAGTGAGAGGACCTTGGGCGTGACGTTGTAGACGCTCCAGTCCTGGACATCACGGTGACATGTCGAGCAGTACAACCCGTTGCTTGGAGCCTGGCTGGCTAGCTCCCCGTCCGAGATCAGCTGCGGGATCGCGGCGGCCGAGTGACACTGGCCGCATTCCTCGGGTATCTGTGCCCCCGGAGGTGTGTCCCAGTGCCGGAAGGCAGGACTGGAGCCTGCGAAATGAGCCAGATCGGTTCGCCCCCCACCAGCAAGGTCGACCGGGTTCTCCAGAACCGCATTCAGGCTTTCGATCGAATCCCAGAGCAGCTGGATGGCGTATTTATCCCCGTGGGCATAGGCACCCCGGTCGCGCATGATGAGGTTATAGTTGAATGCTGCTTTAAGCAGTCTTGGGGTCCACGCGTCAAAGCGGTTATCGGGGGTGGCTTCCTCGATGGCGATGACACCATCCTGGTTGGTGTCGACGAAGAAATGCGGCTGCTTGCCGGTATGATAGCCCAGTGCGGTGTCGGTCTGCTCGAGCGCATATGCCTGTAAGGCCGTGAGCAGCTTCTCCTGCAAACCGGCAATTTCGTAGAAGATCCCCTCCTCGATGTCATCATCGCCGTCGTAGTCGACCTGCGAGGCAATCGCGCGGACCCCCCGCAATTCATTGATTGTCCCTATCTCACCGTGGCATGCGCTGCACTCGTCGAGCTTTAGATCGAGGGTGTGCGGGTCGTGGCAATCCTGACAGGAATCATAACCCTCGATATGGAAGAAGAAAGTGTCGTAGGATTTTCCTTCGTATTCATAGCCGCCCTGGGCGAGTGCTCCATAACGGATGGCTACGCTCGCATCGCCGTGAAATTCAATAAATTCCAATTCGTCGCTGACCGTGTCCTCCAACACCCCGCTCTGGTTGACCGCCTGGTCGACGCTGCGTTTGGAAACCTGTCCCTGGTGGCAGAGGATGCAGCGTGCCTCTGGCCCCAAGTCCGTGAGTTGCAAGCCTGAAGGGAGGGTAACTTCAGATAATTCAATTGCGCTGGGATTATGGCAATCCACGCATGCAATCGCCGCACCGGCGGGGGCCGGGCTGTCGACGACGCCGCTGCTTGACCCATCTTCGCCGAGGTAATCCAGGTATCCGGCTTTGCTGTGGCATTGTGCACACTCCGGCGGGACTTCGGGTGGATCCTCTCCATTCCAATAGCTGAACGCCTGCGCGCCATCATCAGCATGGGGTGAACCCTGCCAATCCTCCAAAAAGGGCACGGATACAGGCGGAGCTGAGGTTGTCTCAACAGTAACCTCGACGGTCTCAACAATCGTGATCGGCGTCGGGGTTTCGTCGGCGCAGGCGGCAAGGGCGCAGGCGGCGGCCAGCAGGGCTGCCAGGTGAAGCCGCTTTCCTGTCATGTGTTCATTTTCCTCCTGACCCTGGATGGGCTGCCGCTGTTTGACATCTGATTGATGATCGCAGGCGCAGTGCCCACGCGTGATCCTGCCTGTGGCTTTAAACTCCAGGCAGTTAACAAGTAGGCAGATTGTACGTTGTAAGGGGTCCTGCTACAAGACTGTCCGTTTGCGCCTGATGTAAGAGAAAAAAGACAGGGCTGCCGTAGAGCAGCCCTGTCTCTGGTTCTTTTCAGAAGCCGGTCAGAAGGGTTTACTGACCGAGCGCTTCCATACCAGCTTCGAGCAGCGCCCGCGTGTATGCTGGATTGTGCACGCCGAGGCTCTTGTCCTCGTGTGCGACGTATATCCAGTTCCACAGGGCGGCTGCTTCAGCCTCAGGAACGGAGGTTACCGCTGGGTGGCCTTCTTCATCCAGCCAGCCCTTGGCGATCAAGCCTTCTTCTAGCTCATCCAGCATTCCCTGGATCTCAGTCTGGGTGCCGTTGATGTCGAAATCCTCGGCGCCGGAATGGCACGCCTGGCAGGCAGCGACATCAGGCTCGAAGGTGTGGTTTGCGCCTTCGCCCAGGTGGCAGGCGACGCAGGTGCCTTCGACCATCTGGTAGTGCGCACTGGGGCTGCCTTCAACATCTCCGGCTCCGGCGAGGCCCATCAGCATGGCGCTCTGCGGGCCGTGGTGCGGGCCCCAGTGCGTGCTGGTGACTTCGATCTCGCCGTCGACGGCGGCATCGATCTGGCGCCGTGGTTGGTGGCAGTTGGCGCACAGGTTGCCCTCACCGCCGTCGTATGTCTCGCCTTCAAATGCGTAAAGCTCGACAGGATCGGTGGTCTCAAGCGCCCAGTCATCACCGGTGTAGCTGGTGTGGATCGCGTGGCAAGCGCGGCAGTCCTGACGGGTCGGGTTTGGATCGCCGGATTCAACTTCACCGGGGTTCAAGCCCGCGGCGACCATCTCGCTGAACGCTCCGCCGGAATGGCAGCCGGCGCAGCTTGCGCTTGTGCCGCGCACATACGCCTCACCCGTGCCGTGCAGCGATTCGCTCCAGGCGGTCGCTTTACCGGTTAGAAGCGTCGTGTCCGTATGGCAAACCGTACAGCTGAGCTCGTCAGCGGTGGCGGCTTCCCCGGCAGGGCCTTGTGGACCTTCGGGTCCTGGAGGGCCTGCTGGTCCGGCTGGACCAGGTTCGCCGGCCGGGCCTGCGCAAGCGGCCAGCACGAGGGCTAGCAGCGCCAGCAGGACAAAGCCTAGCAGTTTTCTTGAAGTCATTGATGCATTCTCCTCAAAATTTTAACTTGTACTTCAATGGACTTATCGAACTAAGATCGCAATATCTACTTAAGGGAGCGCCTCCTTTCCATCAACCAGTCCGGCCTCTGCCTGATGGTCAATGGAGTTGAGTGCTCTCGAGCGGCATTCAACTCAATTCGGCACGGCCGGCAACTGTTGATTCTGAAGTGTGTCCCGAGGCCAAGGAAAGACCTCTTATTAACACGCCATTAATCTTGCTTCAAAGCGCGTACTCTTTGTTAGTGCACGATATCATACACCTGAGTGATAAATGTAACAAACAACCCATCATTTGATGGGTTGTTTGGCATATTACAGGTGGGTTCAAACCTGTTCGGTTGAAAGGGCGGGGCTAGTTGTCAGGCGCACCCGCCGCGATCCAGTCGAAGATGACCTGAACCTTGCTGTCGGGCAGCAAACCGCCCGGTGGCATGATGCCCCCGACCGACTGCGTCCCGAGCATCTTCTGCAAAACCAGGGAGTTCTCGGGGTCGCCGGGTATGATCACCGGCGCGTGCTCGCCGCTCTCCATTACCGATTCGTACGTGCTGCTGTCCCAGCCGCCCAGCGACCCATGGCAGGCGCGGCAGGACTGTTCGAAAATCGGCATCACGTCGGCAGCGAAAGAAATCGGGCCGGACGGCTCGTCGCCGCTCTGACCGCTGGCGCCGAGTTCACGGATGTACTCCACCAAACCTTCAATCTGCTCGGAGGTGAGGATGCTGCCCCACGCGATCATCGGGGATGCTGGGTGTCCTTCGCTGATGACGGTGAAGATTTCGCTGTCGCTGTACTGCGTTTGGAACTCGACATCCACGAGGGAGGGTCCAATTCCACCTGTGCCGTCTTCGGCATGACATTGGGCACAGAGGTCCTGGAAGAGTTCTTGTGGTCCAGCCGACACCGTGCTGACCTCGATCTCAGGTGGGAGCTCTACGGGTGGGTTGGCTTCCCATGATCGCAGGAACGCCACTATGGCGTCGATCTGACTCTGTTCGAGCGGGCCGCCGTAGCTGGTTCCGAAGGGGGACATGCCAAAATTGGGTTGTCCCTGCGAGATGATGGCGCGCAGGGTGACGTCATCCCTCGTACGCAGATACTCGGTAGTGCTGATCGGCGCGATCACGTCCCCCGGTCGGGCCGGGTTTACGCCGCCCTCGCCGAAGTCCCCATGGCAAGAGGAGCAGTACTGCATAAAGAGTTCCCGGCCGATCTCGGTTGATGTACCCTTTGCGGCGCTCTGCGTGTAGCTGACAAGGGCGTCGATCTGGGCCTCGGTGAGCACTTCTCCCCACACCGGCATCGTCTCGTGCCCGCCGCCGTAGGCGATGGTCTGCTGGGCGGTCTGGAAATCAGGTGCGCTTGGCACGCGGTCGCCGTGACAGGTGGAGCAGTACTGCTGGAACTCGGATACCGCTTCAGGATGGGCATCCGGATCCACAACGTACTCCGCGAGCCGATCGATCTGCGGCCCGCTCATCCGATCCCGCCATGGGGGCATCTCAAGGTGCAGACCGCCTTCGCGGATGATCTGCTCGAGTTCGCTTCTGCTGCCGGTGAAAGACACGGATTGTCCGTGGCAGGGGGCGCAGTTGATCGTAAACAGGCGCTGCCCGTCCGGGGCGACGAGAAAGTTCAGCAGGGCGGCCTGGTCCGAGGAGGACAGTGTTTCGCTCCAGTCCGGGATTTCCAGGTCGCTATGTGGTGCG
>JASFUN010000136.1:0-5558 GCA_050050255.1 Anaerolineales bacterium
CCGTTCAAGCTCTGCCGCAACCCCATGACCTTCGGGACGATCCTGCTCTACCTGGGCATCGGCATCATCGCTGTCTCGCCCGGCACGCTTGCAATCGTGCTCGTCCTGTCTGGGCTTCTGCTCCTTTACATCAAGCGAATCGAGGAGGTGGAACTGGAAGCCCGTTTCGGCGAAGCATATCGTGTCTACAAGGAGCGCACACCATTCCTGGTGCCGCATACTATCAAGGATCTTTGAGATCATTATGAATGTGTGGCTGGCGCTTTCATTTTCAGGGCGCTTGATCACACCGTCAGCCTGCAGCACGAATTAAACGGTTCGATGAAAATTCTGATACGCGGGAGCAATGCATGAAGACTTCGATCATATTGGGTGCACTCGTAGCGCTGCTCACCGGCCTGGCGATTGGAACGCAAGCGACGATCAGCAGCCGTGTAGGTGGCATCATTGGGGAGGTGCGCACTGGTTTGCTTTCCAATTTTCTCGGTGGGATTGTTGCTGGAGTTCTCATCATCGCATTCTTGTTTAAGAACGGGGCACAATCCTGGAAAATCCCGTGGCTGGTCGTACTTATCCTCACAGTTTCCGGGGGATTAGGGATCTTCATCATCAGCGGGATTTCGTTCTCACTCCAGCGTGCTGGCGTCGCCGCCGGCCTGGCAACGATCATTCTGGGACAGCTGGCGTTTTCATTCCTGATCGATAGCATGGGTATTGGAGGCGTCGAGGCTATCCCCGTATCACTCCAACGAACAGTTGGGATCGTCGTCACTGCATTCGGTGTATACCTTTTGCTTCCAAAAGGATGAAGCCGATGGATGATCCGGAATACCGGAATGATGAGTTGGATCTTGGCGCCGATGATTACCAATTCGTCGCTGAATTTTATGATCATGTAGTGCCATACCGGGAGAGGAAGGATATCGATTTTTATCGGGAAGAGGCTGAGCGGTCCGGGGGCCCAGTGCTTGAACTTGGCTGTGGAACCGGCCGCGTGATGATCCCGATCGCTCGCGCCGGGGTGGCTATCACCGGTGTCGACCTCTCAAGCCACATGCTGGATGTGTGTCGGCGTCGGCTGCAAAATGAAAACCAGGAGGTCCAATCGCGCGTGGCGCTCATCCGGGCAGAAATGAGCACCGTTAAGATCGGCAAACAATACCAACTCGTGACCAGCCCTTTCCGTGCGTTTCAACATATCCTGACTGTCCCTGCGCAGGTTCGTACTATAGAGAATGTCTATCGTCACCTGCTGCCTGGCGGTCGTTTTATAATGGACGTCTTTAACCCTTCGCTGTACGCGCTGACAGCGGATAACAGCGGGGAAGAATTCGGGGAGGAACCCGAGTTCAAGCTAGCAGATGGCCGCCGCGTTGTGCGCACTCATCGGATCGTCGAACGGGATCACATCAACCAGGTTTCGTCTGTGGAGCTGATATACAATGTGAGCAGTGCAGACGGGCGCAAAGAACGGCTTGTTCATGCGTTTAAGATGCGCCACCTTTTCCGATTTGAGATCGAACATCTGCTCGCACGTTGCGGGCTTGAGCTGCAGGATGTTTTTTGTGACTTCGATCGCCGGCCTTACGGCGCGATCTACCCCGGGGATCTAATTGTGGTTGCCAGGAAACCCGGGTAACAGGAACAATGCACGGCACATAATCGGCTTCGAATTTTAGTGGTGAAGAGGCCGGCTCGTCGATGTGGTTTCCAAATTCCAAGGTAACGTACAACGGATCGAATTGGATAGTTATTCGCCGTGGGTGCAGGTTAAAAAAACAAACCCGGTACCGGTCAGTATCGCTACTCGTTACAGCGGGAGGGTGTGTTGCCGTGAGTGCCAGGCGCAATCGTTTCCGAATTCCAGTTGTACGGATCGTCTGAGGAGCAGTCAGATTCATCCTGAAGCACATGAATGCACGAAGTTCTGGGTAACCCTTAGCCGGGTTGTTTGGAGGCAACCTTCCGGCAGGATGAAGCCATAGACGGTAGAGAAGCCACGCTAGACTATATTTCGCATAGCCAAATGATGCATCTGTATTGATACTTGTCAGATGAGATGAAGTAGATTTCGGACAAACATCTATTAGGGAGAAGATAAGATGCAAACATACCACAGCGAGGATGCCCCAGCTGCAATAGGTCCGTACAGTCAGGCAGTTCGAAGCGGAAACCTGCTCTTCTGTTCTGGACAAACGCCGTTGGATCCAGAGACGATGACGCTGGTTGGTGAAGCTATCGAAGAGCAGACTGCGCAGGCGCTCGAGAATCTTTCTGCCATTCTGGCAGATGCAGGGCTGTCGCTTGATGATGTCGTGAAGACGAGTGTGTTTCTACAAACGATGGACGATTTTCTTGGGATGAATACTACCTACGAACGGATATTTGGAGATCACAAACCGGCCCGGACGACTGTAGCTGTGAAACAAAATCCACTCGGTGCACGCGTCGAGATTGACTGTATCGCCGCATTTGAATAGGTGTAACGGAGGCGATATCAATCGCATGTTGGGCTTATGGGTTAGTCAGGCATTTAATCTTAAAAGCTTGCGCGCTAGGTTGATATGACACAATCTCACGACATCGAAAGGCTCGATTGGCTTTCTGGCACCTGGAGTGGTGAGGGGTTTGGCGGTGAATGTCAAGAGATTTGGTCTCCACCCACGGGCGGGGTCATGATGGGCATGTTCAGGCTCTTCCGCAATAAGCAGCTGGCATTCTACGAATTCATGGTCATTGAGCCCCAGGACAGCACGCTGACGCTGCGCATCAAACACTTTGATCCCGGTTTAATCGGCTGGGAATCGAGGACCGAATCACATGAGTTCCCCCTGTTGGATCTTGCCGATCAATCAATCACCTTCGATGGCATCGTTTACTCCTTGAATGATAATGACGAATTGGTCGTCGATTTGAAGACAGGCGAGCTTAGTTCGAACCAGGTTCAGAGGGTGGTCTTCACGCGCATTTCGGGTTCCTGAATGAGAGATAAATGTGCACAATGGTTTTCGAGCTTGGAAGAGGTCTGTAGGCCTTGGTTACTCACATGTCGGTTGAAATCCGCATGGCAGATCGGGATGACTGTTTGGCAATAGCCGGTCTGCACTACTTGAGTCATACCACCTCGTTCCGCGCCTTTGCTCAACCTGAATGGATCAGCGCCCGCAGAGCAGATGAATACCGCACGTTCTGGTGCGATTATCTCCAGGACCAGCCCGCTCCTGATCGAACCTGGGTAGCGCGCTCGCGCCGGGTAGTTGTTGGCACAGTGACGATTATGAGCCTTGCAAACAGCAGTGAGCACTTTGCACCCACTGGTAGAAATTATGAAAGCCTTGATGAGGTCGCGTGCCTCAGGCTTATGTATGTCCATCCAGAGTTTCAGCGGCGGAGGATAGGTTCGCAGCTGATGGCCCAGGCGATGAAGTTTATGAACAATCGGGGCTATCGTATGGCTACCCTCATTACACACGCCGAGAATCGCACGGCCCGTCAGTTTTATGAGCATGCCGGCTGGCAGCTCGATACGATTTTTGAGGGGCAGGTCGAGGAATTCCATGAAGACCCACCTGGTATGCGTCGCCGGGCTCGCTACTTCATTTCGCTGGAAGAGTAATATTGTTGGCAATTCGATAACAGCAGGGTCGACGTATGCGATCAGGCAGGGGACGCGAAGAATTCAGAAGCATCCGGGCCTCTCTCGGCATTGATCGGCTGGAGAGAATAATTCAACGAACTAAGCACACTCCTGCATTCCTCCCGGACCTCGCTCCCATGCGTGGCCAGGAAGATCACGGGTTGGTGATGACGCAATAGTTTTTCGCCCCCTTTAAGCACCGCAGCTTCCGCTCCTTCGACATCAATTTTCAAAACCGATGGTGGGGTGATGTTTTCTGATTCGAGCAGATTGTCCAGGGCGGCAGCATCTACTTCCAATTCACCGTCCTGCGTGATCCGTCCGGTTGAAGAACTTATTCCGCCACCGAAGTGGACGCTGCCAACTTGATCGGAAATCGCCAGCTGCCGCAAGGTTACGTTATCGAGGTCGTTGATCAGGATGTGGCGAGTGAGGAAGGCTGCATTGCGAGGTAAAGGCTCGAATGCGTAAACGTGCCCATTTGGCCCAACTCGACGGGCGGCAAGCATTGTGTAGTAGCCGACATGCGCTCCGATATCGAAGACGACATCCCCTGTCTGAACCGTCCCTGCAAAGAGATTTTGGAAAGCAAGCTCATAGCTGCCCAGCCAATAGCCATGATCCCCGGAGCCGACGACCCAGCGCATACCCTTCATCGGCCCTTGCATGATCGGCATGACCATTCCTGGTGGAAGCAGCCTCAAAGGCAGGCGCAGCAACTTGCCTGGTATCGAATCTCGTGAAATGGCTGAGAAGTTCATGTCTGATGAGCGACTCGCACCCTCGTTTGGGCTCGGAGATCAAGGCTTAAAGATACCATGAGTAAACGCATAGGCCGCCCCCATCAAGCCCGGCCAGTTGATCGCATCGCGGCTGACGTCCCGGCGAGCCAGCCCGTTGAGAACGCAGCCTGTAAATTGTAGCCGCCGGTGTCTGCGTCAAAATCCAGGACTTCGCCGGCAAAATAAAGCCTTTCAACCAGACGCGATTCCATCGTGCGAGGGTCGATCTCATCCGTCGCGACCCCGCCAGCCGTGACGATGGCCTGAGCAATGGGCCGATTCCCGATGACTTGTAGACGGAAATCCTTCAACCAGCTTCGCAGATGTGCTCTCTCCTCAGATGTGACCTGACTGCATGGCTTATGAGCGGGGATTGCTAGTTCATCAATACAAACTGGGATCATCTTTCTCGGCAGTAGCCCTTTTAGAAAATTCCTGAAATGCTTCGAACCAGATTTATCGAGGTCGCGCAGCAGGCGTGCCTCCAATTGGTCGTCATCCAATGCGGGTTTCAAGTCGATGGAGACTTCAACGCTTTGGTCGGCGGATAGGGCGTCAACAATCATACGGCTGAGCGTGAGGATAATGGGCCCGGACAGGCCGAAGTGCGTAAAAAGCATCTCTCCAAAGGCATCTCCTGCAGGTTCACCATCAATGATGACCTCAACTGCGACGTTTTTCAAGGTGAGCCCCTGCATGCGTTGGGCGAGGTTTCCTGCTGTGTCCACAGGGATGAGCGCCGGCCTTATGGGGACAATTGTGTGACCTGCGCTGCGAGCAAGTTTGTAGCCATCACCCGTAGATCCGGTGCCAGGATAGGATACACCGCCGGTTGCAATCAAGACCGATCTGCCTTGGATCTCCTCTATCTCCCCAGAGCGACCTCTCCCAGAAGCCCGGTTACGAGCCGGTTTCACCATCACAGCCTGTACTGCACCTTGGTCAATAGCCAGATCCGTGACTGGCAGTGCGGTACGTCGGGTTACTCCCTGGCTTTCCATCCATCCGACGAGCGCCGTCACGACCTCGTTCGCATCGCTGCTAGATGGAAAAACCCGACCTCCGCGTTCAACAGTCGTCTGAACGCCGAGGTTCCCGAAAAAATCGATCAGGTCTTGTGAAAAGAAACGTGAAAATGG
>JASFUN010000137.1:0-5555 GCA_050050255.1 Anaerolineales bacterium
ACCCTTTAGAACGATCTCGCCGATTGATCGGTCGGCGAGCTTATTACCTGCCGGGTCGATCACCCGAACCTGGGTGTTTGGTATTGGATGACCTGCTGACAGCATGCGCACGACCTGATCGTCACCCTCTGGTGGCAGCGCCTTATCATGCTCGGAAAGGCGCGCCCGCGAGATCTCGTCTATCCTGACGGGCTCACCAATACCACCCTGAGTAACTGCGAAGACATTTTCCGCCATTGCATAGCATGTCGCCAGCGCGGAGCGTCTCAATCCATAAGGTTCGAAGCGCTCGATAAACATCTCGTGGCTCTCATACCTCATCGGCTCTGAACAGTTAATCACTGCGCGCCATGACGAGAGATCGACATCCTGAAGATCTCGGTCACGGATCTTGGAAGCGCAGAAGTTGTATGCAAAGTTCGGAAGCCATGACAGAGTACCTCTGTAATCGTTCACAGACCTCATCAGACGGTATGGAGCTCGAACCCAATCGAAGGGTGACATCAAGACGAGCTTTACGCCTGTAAAGATGGGCAGGATGAAGCCGGCTATCAACCCCATATCGTGGTAAAGCGGCAGCCAACTTACGACGACGTCCCTCCGGTTAATTTGGATCGCGGCACTGTACGCCCGCAGCTGATTGAGTACGGCTTCGTGCGAAAGCGCGACTCCTTTTTGTAATCCGGTTGTCCCTGAAGAATGTTGGAGGAAAACGATGTCCTCCGGGCTGCGTTTTGCACCCTCAAGCGAGTCCCAGCTCCAATCGACGGTATGTGGAAGGCTCTCTACGTAAATGATAGCTCTTAGCGGAGAATCGGGTGATCGCAGGCTTTCGATCTCAGATTTGAAATCCAGGTAAGTCACTACAGCGGTTGGCCTCGTTATCTCGATCAAGGAGGAAAGTGACTGCCTATAGCGTTGAGGAGACAGCTTTTCTGTCAGGAACGGCATGATAGACGGCACCGCTCCAAGAAGAATTGCGCCAAAAAAGGCGAATATCAGATCCAGTCTGTGTTCGAGGATAATGATGACTGGGTCACCAGGTTTAATCCCGGATTCCCGAAAGGCGTGTGCATAAACCGCTGAACGTTGAACCAGCTCCGAGTAAGTGACCTGGTGATCTTCTTGATCACCCTGGAAAACGATGGTGACCTCGTCTGATGCCTCCGATTCGATTTTTTGCAGAAGTCCGGGAAGCGTCTCATGCTCAGGAAGGTTCATTTTCGTGTACTGATCAATGTGCTTAATTCGTCCAGTGTGTCGAACACTTCGGCTGAGAGTTCGGAATCATCGATGCGAACACCAAACTCTTCTTCCACGAACAACGCAATATCCACCAGGCTGAATGAGTCGATCAATCCACTAGAAATTAGTGGCTCATCACCGGCAATTTGACGATCGGGATCTTTCAAGATTTCGACCTGTATGAACCTGCGGATTTTTTCTTCCATCTAATTCCTTATCATTATTCAATTTGGCCAATTTCGAGGAAACCTGAGAAGCTCCATAGATCGGTTAGCGAGATTGTGCAAGCTCTATTCGCACCCGGTCCAACACCTGCAGCGCTGTCAAATTGCGCCACGGCCAGGCTGCCTGCATGGCTTTCTCGTCATCGAAGTGGTTTTCGTCAAATGTGAGATGAAAACGATCCTGCAGGAGACCGTTTCCGGGCAATGGCTGGACGGCTCTCCAGAAATTCCACACGGGGATTTGATACTCGACCGCTAGCCCAACCAGAATTTCATTAATCCGATTATCGCCTTCAAGGTTGTCTGCTTTTGTAGCTACGATGGGTAGAATGTCGTGCTCCAGCAGCCCTTCGATAATCTGGCGAACGTATTTTTCGTAGTTCTCCGGGTTTCCGGCCCACCAGGTTTCAAGGCTGATGATGGCGATGCTGGGATTACTGATCCGTATCTCACAATCCAGTGGGGTCTCACCCGGCTCACAAGATGCGGGATCAGCCCAGAGCGGAGAGACGACGGATGCAGCGTTGAATCCTCTTCGCACAGCCTCACTCTCCCTGGAGAAAGAACCGCTATACCAATCTATCGTCGCTTGAAGATAATCATACTGCTCTCCGAGGGAGTAGTATCCAGGGTAATCGAAGATGGATAGGAACATCGAGGGTACGTTCTGGCAATCTCCTACTTTCGCAAACACCCTCGGGTCGTTCCCGGCTTCCACCCCGCCTTCGTAAATCTGCCTCGCGTGTTCGGATATCTCGGGGATGATGGGAAGTTCCTTCCATTCGCCCGGATCTAAGGATAAGGGGGGAGCTGGACTGGTCTGCTGGCCATCCAGCTCGACCGTAGGAGTTTGCTTTATCTCCTGGTTTGAAGCCTGGACGATGCCGTCATCCTCCACGGTTGGCGTGGGGATTTCAACCTGCTTTGTTTCAAGCGGTGTGGATGTCGGTTGACTTTCGGCAACGGTTTCCTCAGTGATGGTTGCTGGAACCTGCCCTGAACATGAAACAATCAACACCGTTGTGAGAATTAAGAGCGAAACGCTTGCGGATCGCAAAAACCAGGACCTACGATTCTTTTCTACCATTCCAATACCTAATCAGCCCTTCCTATTGACCAGAGATCGTGAAACCATATTCTGTTTTCAGAAAAAGTCCGATGCGATCTGCCATCATCGCGTTCCCGTCAGGCGAGTAATGGATGGCGCTGTCGGTAAATTCATCGGCCGGGATCAAGTCCCACAAGTCAAGAAACTGCCATCCATTTTGCTCTGCATGTTGACCAAGAAGTGAGCGATATCGATCATATACCCAACGTGGATAGAAGAAGTTGTACCTGACATCGCTGTTTGCGCCTGAACTGATGAAAATCGGCTCATTGATCATGAGAACCGGGATTTCATCGGTGTATCTAGCCCCAGCGTCTAAAGCGTCGATATAAAGGTCCTCAACACCTAATTCGCCTCGCTGGAGGCCTTTATATTCGACTTCAGAAGATAAATCCTCCATCCGCTCATTATAATTTTCGGGTATATAGTGGTCAACGCCGGTAGCAGCCCAAGCGAAACCGAACAGCTGCAGCCGAATCAACTCCGCCAACTCTACACGATTACCGACAATGGTCCGCTCCAGGATCGTCGGCGGCTCGAGGCTTTTGCTGTTCCCTGGCATGACCAGGCCGTATTTGTCAAGAAGATCGTTGACAGGCGTCGGATTGAGCGTCAGCAGCGGCGAATCAAGCTGTGCGCTGTTAATCAAGGATTCCAGCGTTACAAGCCAGATAATCATGTCAGGGTCATATCCCAGCGACCTGTCCAAAAGGAGCAGATCTTTGGTCACCGAGAGCGTGGGATAGCCCAGATTGTAGAAGCGGACTGATTCACCGCCGGGCGCTTTCATTCCCTGCTGGTTCAATTTCGCGCTAAAAGTCTGATCAGGCTCAAGCAGGAAACCCCATACAGATGAATCACCTATTATGACTATACGAAATTCTACGTCACTTTTCTGGCTCACCACGTGTGATTCGAACATCGCACGCAGGTTTGATGTGGTGATGTTAAATGCCTTCTCGGGCACGTCGCCATGTGGGAATCTCTTCCGCCCGGGGAAAATACGGTTGTAACCGCTTATCGACCCGACCATTTCGCGCGGATAGACGAGCGCATACGCCAGGTTGAACAACACAAATAAGAACGATGCTTTTAGAACCACGTTCCTGATAAGAAGCCAGCCCGAGTTCTTTTGCATTTCTACAACGCCCCTAAAACCCCAACAGCGTTCGCAAGACCCGAATCGATAATCCTGCGTTCGGAAGAGCGAACCAGACCCAGCCCACCGTGGTGAAATGGAAGGTCACGAGCACACCCACAACCTGGGCAACACCATCAGGTAGCCGGTCGATGAATGCGGGCTTGCCGGATCTGCGCAGATAATCGACCCAGCGATTATGGATGAAAAGCCCGACGCCATGCCATAAGCCCCAGATCGCAAAATTCCAGCTTATCCCATGCCAGAGGCCGATGAGCAGCATCGTCGACGTCTGGCCGATGATAATTATCAAACCTGGTGAGTTTCGAAGCAGATCGCTGCGAAGCCAGCGGGTAAGCGGGTTGAAAAAATACGACCGAAACCAACGTGCCAGGGTTATATGCCATGAATTCCAGAAGGCCGTAATGCTCGCTTTACGGTATGGTTGTTGGAAGTTTTCGGGTAGCTCCACACCTACTAATAGACCAAGCCCGATGGCGACGTCCGTATAGCCGCTGAAATCGAAGTACAGACGAAACGCGTAGCTATATAGCAAGACCAACGTCCATCCCTGTGACGAGACTAGTGCTGCATTCGTTGCATTCAAAGCCATCAGCGCGAGCCCGTCTGCAAGAACGAATTTCTTGAACAGTCCGATGCTTATCCTTTGAGCGGCTCCCAGAAAACCATCACCGCCCATGCGCTCGGTCGCATCGAGATCTTTCACGAAGCGCTCGATTCGGTCAATCGGTCCGGCGATCAATGCCGGAAAAAAAAGGACGTAGGTAACAAATTCACGCAAATTCGTCTCCGGCAATCGACCGGATTGGTGGTCACGAAGCGTGTGGATCAATCGAAACGACACATAGGAAAAACCAAGCCAATTCAGATCCGACGTACTTGCGAGCTCGACCGATTGTCCTTGCCACACCCGCAGACGCTCACTGATCCATATACTGATGGTTTCTGTTTTCAACAGGATGAAAATGCCCAGCAGCAAGAGCACGAAAAACCAACTGCCGATTTTGCCTCGATCTCCAGCCAGGACCAGCACTCCTGAAAGCAGAATCGTCAACGCCGTAAAGATCAACATTTGGTTCAGCGGCGGTAAGCTCGAGGGCATCCATGGGATCTCAAAAGGGAGAAAACGACTGATAAAAATGATCGCAACGACGAGGATGGAGGCCAGAGCGGCAAAGATGTTTTCACGATCGGTTAATCCACCTCGCCCCCGCACCAGAACCCAGGCAGCTATCGTCAGGACGATTGAAACGGTTGGCAGCCAGAAGTCGAAATTCCGCAGAGGGACGAGCGGTTGGAAGATAAAAACGGAGAGCAAGCTGAGCAGGTAGATAGCCCAAAGCCGGGCTCTTTCGCGCGTGAGCAGACCGATGAAAATCGCCAGGATGAAGAAGGCGATGATTTGGATCAAGCTCATTAAAAAGCCTGGTATATCCACTGTGGGGAGGAATCCACAGTCATGATGATCAAAAGGATAGCCAAAAGGCAGACGAGTAATGCGATCAGATTTTCAGGAGTGAGTAGTTTGCGCAGCAAGGTTTATCTCCTACGGGGCAGAATACCCACACATACGCCATTCACCACCTTCCTCGATCACGTAGAAATCCCGGGAGGCAAGCGCTATGTCCTGATCTTCACCTCCATAATTCGCAACAATCTCGCCGTCGCAGGTGACACGCTGGTATTCTTCTCCGCTGTCAATCACCTCGCAGCTGACGCCCTCCAATCGCACCTCGACTGTCTCAAAAGAGGAGGCTTCGGCGTAGGCACCCTCTTCCCATGCGAGGCATGATAAATTTGTAGCCGCAACTACGTCCTT
>JASFUN010000138.1:0-5548 GCA_050050255.1 Anaerolineales bacterium
GTAAGGCCTGAACACAACCGGAGCGTTGACGAGGTCGTTGGCGCCCTCGTCACCATCACCGATATCATTCTTCGTAACCCCTTCCGGACCGAGGTCGATCCCCAGACCGGCGTTGTCATAGATCGCATTTGCGATGATCGTGTTTGAAATGCCTGAAATGACCTGCACCCCGGCACCGCTGTTATCTTTGATCGTGTTCGCAGAGACTAAATTGCCATCGCTCCCTTCGATGTAAACACCTGCGCCTCCATTGGCGATCAGATGATTGGCGCGCAGCTCATTCCCACCGGGGCCAGTAATGGATATGCCGTTAGCTCCAAAATCCCGGATCGTCAGGTCAGAGACAGTCGTATCTCCAGCATGCAAGGACAGGCCATCCAAACCCAATTCCCCGCCAGCGATAATCACATCGCCATCCATCTGGGTAGCTCCATCGATCGAGACGGGGTCTTCAACCGCCGGCAGTGCGGTTGAAGGCTGGATCATCTCGTTCGCGCCGTTCACTGTTGGGAGTGCGAAGTGGATCTCATCGACGGCCTCAGGATCATTGGCGCGCGCGTTGGCAGCCAGGATCGCTTCGCGCAGCGAGCAATGCCGGTACGAACACGCACCGTCTTCGACGTCATCACCTGTGTTGACGGTGAAAATCGGGCCGACCTGGATTGGATCAGGGTCTTCGTAGGATCCAGCGTCACAGGCCGCTCCGCCGGGCCGCTCTATACCCCGCTGGTCAAACTGCTCAGCGCATGGCGCCGGGGGACCCGAGTCGATAGCCGGGCTGCCCGGAAGCAGCGCATGCGTCTGGGAGGCTCCGCCATTCAAAGCCAGCGGCGCGAGGACATCGCTGAAGAGGACCTTGTGATCGACGAAGCGATCGCTCTCTACGCTCGGGCAAACTGATCCCGCTGAGAGTAGATTGTAGCCGCCGCTCGTGCCGGCATCGATCGCACAATCCACAGACCCATCCGTGGATTCATTGCCAATCATGATGCTGCTGGCGAAAGTCAAACCTTCGCCCGATCCAGCGATTACAGCTCCCGAAGGTGCATCGTTGTCGGCAAGTGTAACGAAGGATAAGTTTATCGAAGAACCAGCGTCAAAGATCGCCCCGCCGCTTGATAGACTCTGGTTGGCGCTGATCGTGCTGTTGGCAACTTCAAGCGTCGCGCCGGCAGCGCTGAAGATCGCGCCACCCTCTGATCCGGCATTATTCCCCGTGATCGTCACATTGCGCAGTATAAGCTCGCCGGCGTTGTAAACGCCCGCTCCTTGATCGGCCGTTTGCGCCCCGCGCAGGGTCACGCCTTGCAGATTAAGACTCCCGTTTTCAAGTACGTGTATCAGACGGTCAGCGAACCCAGCTTCGGCTTCAATCACGCTCAATCCAGGCCCTTCAGCCACGATGGTGATCTCACTGGTGATATCCAGATCCCCAGTCGCAGCCGCGTCTTCCTTGCCATTATCCGATCGATCGAGCAGGTAGACACCGGGTGGCAGCACGATCGTGTCGGCGGCGACGCCCGCAGCACACTCCCCAGCGTCAGGGCCTGACTCCTTATCTGCGTTAGCTGCCCGAACGGCCTCACGCAGGGTGCACTCGCCATCGTTTGCGATTCGATCGATTGTGCTGTTAACTACGATCGTCGTATCAGCGCGGACGATGCCCACCGCGAACAGCAGGAGCATCGCGGCGAATAAAATCACCGCGACCGTGCGTATGGGACCGGTTGTTGACCTATCAGATTGATTGTTCATGATACTCACGAGAAATTCTCCTTCGACGAATTAGGTGGTCCGGTTCCCTTCACCGGCTGAATGTAACAGCTCCCAATGACCAGATTCCAAGTGGGCCCCTCAACCCATGAATCCCGACATCAAGACTCAGGATCTGATCTAACAAGCATTCTGGCAGCATGGATCTAACCTATGCCCAACCAGCCGGCGAGCACGATCCAAAGGGCAATTGATAGGATGTGCATCGACTGATCAACCATGATGCGTGTGATATCGGCGGTGTACCCCTCCCTCGTCTGCCGAAAGACGTGCTGCCACCAATTCAGGGGTACACGCGTATCGATTAATGCGTGCAGCAGGCCGAGCACCAGGCCTCCAATCCAGCCAAGCGCAATGCTCAGGAAAAGAGCATGAATGCCTGCATGAATCCAGGCGGAAGGGTGTTTTAGACTGGATTTATTGGCCGCCATCCAATCATTCTGAAAAATCCAATCTGCGGTCAAATGGGCGACAAACGCCCGTTCAAAAAGTGATAAAGCTAACAAGAAGATATGCTCCCCTCTGCTCCGAAGTTCATGCTGCTATTCAACCTTAGCCTTCTGAATGACTCCAGCACCCAGGTGTCTGAGCGCGGTCGTGATGCGATGTTCGGGATACTCCAGCGCGAAAATCGTGCGGCTTCCGAGCGCCATCATCGCATCCGAATGAGGCAGCATAGCTGCGACATCGCAATCATAGGCTGCCTCCACCTGTGATCTAACCTGATCAAAATCAAACGCCACGGGAACCTTGTTTAACACGAGCTGCATCTGTGGGACTTTAAGCCGGCGGGCGATCTCAACGGTCACACCTGTGCCCTGATAATCCTGATGGTCGGGCCGCAGCACGATGATTAGAACATCGGAGATCGCAATTGAGAGCAGTGTCTCCTCGTTTAGCCCTGGGTGTGTGTCGATAATCAGCAAATCCAGCGCAAGCTTTTGACACGCACGCTGAAATCCGTCACTCAACAGTCCCGGATCAAAACCCTCCCTCAGGATGCGCGTGATCTCACCTGTCTTAATGCTTGAAGGGATCAGGAACACACGACCTGCGTTTTCCCCAAACCCTCCCGGGGTGACATCGTAAGCGGCTTGCTCGATTTCGCATTGCCCCCACAGGAAATCGTTCAACGCATAAGATCCTTCAGGAGGCTTCCAACCAAACAATACATGTATACCTGGCGATTGGATGTCTGTATCCACAACACCCACGCGGGCACCGCTCTGCGCGAGCAGGGTCGCAAGGTTTGCAGTGATGTTCGACTTCCCGGTTCCGCCGCGATATGAATGCACGGAGAGGATCTGTGGTGTGTTCACGTTAGGCTTCCACCATGGTGAACTTAAGAACTCTGGGCTTGATCCTTGCACTTGATTGTGGAAAAGGAAAATGCATCAACCTGTCACCTGTTCATCACGTTGTGTGAGAGCTTCCAGCTGCTTGAAGAAATCTGACCCAACGAGATCATCGACTTCTTCTCTCTTCCTGGCGTCGTCGATGTGAATCCGGAATGCATCTATCTGATCTCGAAGCTTATCCTCGCGTGCTTTAACGTCTTCAATCATCTTGAAGAAGGCAGCGAGAAACTCATGCGCTCTTTCCACGCTCCTATCGCCCTCACTGAGGGTATCGCCTTGAGCTTCAATAATCTCAGTCATCGCCAGGTCATAGTCACCGGTTGCTATTCGCTCGCTCCAGGCGACCGCCTGTTGCAGGTAAGCTGCCGAGAAACGCAATCGCGCACTCAAGTTGGTCATCACCCGCAGCGCGAGCTCCGGCTGGTGCGTTGCGACGACCAAAAAATCCTCCCTTTTCAGCTGTAGGAGCTCAGTTGGTTCTGTAGCCACCACGCCGGCCGAACGCGGTTTTTGATCGATCATCGACATCTCGCCAACGATCTCTCCAGCTCCGTAAGTATTCAAGATAAGGTCCTGATTGCGGATGCCAGTTGCGACGATTTTCACACGCCCGCTTTCAATAATGTAGAGTGCATCTCCGGGATCGCCCTGACAGAAGAGGGTTTCGCCTGCCTTCAAATGAATCCGGCAAACCCTCTCGTTGAGCTCCTCAATGATCTCCCCGGGCACTCCACCCAGGAGCGATAAAACGCTCAGGTCGAAAGAATGTTCTTTTTCACACATAAAATTCCCGTAAGGGCTCGGTGATGCCCATAAGCTGTGCGCTACCCTCAGCCTTCACGTTCCAGCACCATAAAAGTAACATCGTCGAATTGATCCGCGTCGGCGATATGCTCTTGGATAGCCGAGCCCAGCCTCGCCACCATCCCTTCCGCCGAACCGGCACCGTGCCTGAAGATATCTTCAATTCGCTCCTGTCCGAAGAATGCCCTTTCTGGATCCATGGCGTCAGGCACGCCATCCGTATAGGTGAGCAGCATGCCGCCAGGCTCGATTGCAACGGTCTCGATATGGAATGACATGCCCGGCATCAAACCAACCGCCGGGCCGGTGTTCGAAAGGTGGCGCAATTCCTGACCCGGGTTGATGAGCAATGCCGCGTGCTGACCGCCGTTGATGTACATAAGCTGACCAGAAGCCGGATCGAGCATCCCAAGGAACATCGTCGCGAACATGCTCGCATCACCATGGTTGCGGGCGATGTAATCGTTGGTCTGCTGCACGGTTGATTTAAGCGCAGCCGTACCAGCCGAAAGCATCGCTCTGCGCCTGCCAAGTCCTTCGCTTTGTCCATCCGTATCCTGCACGTCCTCAGAGAGCACATCCATCCAGCTCAGAGAGTAAGGTTGATCGGCGTACGCACGGATCAGACTTCGGAATAGACCCATGAAGAGCGCCGCACCGACGCCTTTATCACATACATCCGCTACGACGAAGCCAAGTTTCTTAGTCGTGTTCAAGATAAAAGCATCGTAGAAATCGCCTGAGACCATCCGGGCGGCCTTGAAGTAGCTCGCGATCTGCCAACCCGCCACGCGTGGAAGCTCTTTGGGAAGGAAACTCGCCTGGATTTCTCGACCTATCTCGAGCTCGCGCTCCGCAGCCTCTTTAGCTTTAATCAACACCCGCTCTGATCGAATCCGATTGCTTGAATCGCTGAGCATGCACGCGAACTTATCGCTGGATCCTTCTTTTCCATCAACGGTTGCCAGAGAACCTTCGACCATCCACCGAGTCCCATCCCTGCCTCGCAATTCAATCCCTGAAAGGAGTTGTGGGCTATCTCCATGGCAAGCTCTCTGGAAGGCACCCGTAAACTCACGCAGCTGCTTGCTTGCCAGGATCCGGCGGAAATGCGCACCGACGAGGTCTTCAGGGCTGTATTCCAGGGTTTCGCTGAGAAGTGGATTGACATACGTGATGAGGCCCTGGCGCGTGGCTTCGAAGTACAGATATCCCAGCTCTGTAATCCGATCATGTATTTGTTCCACGCCTAACAATTGACCTCTTTCCATCAAGAATGCGCTTCCTGTGGTTCAGCAGCGAGCAGTCGGTTTAGATAACCGATATGTACCCGCATCGCTTCAGCGCCGCACTCGATGATATGATCGACGTCATCACCGATAAACGTCCCGATTGGCTGATCAAATGTCGGGATGATCGGGATGATCTCGGCATGATGGGCGAGATTGTAAAAAGCAAATGACGATCTCAAAATGTTGTTCATGTAAAGCGTGTTGAAATGAGCCGTCACGGAACTATAGGAACGCAATCGCTTCCTCGTAGGTAGTTCAAACCCCATCGCCAGGATGATGTCTGCACCGGCTTTAATGGCGACGTCCACCGGCAAGGGGTTT
>JASFUN010000139.1:0-5546 GCA_050050255.1 Anaerolineales bacterium
CCTCCGTACCTATAGAGGCAAACCCGACGTCAAGAAAATCGAGGTTGATCCGCAATTATTTTCAGTACATCACGAGGTCGGCAGTCACGATCTTACGCATCTTCCTGATGTATGAAGCACTGCGTGTCTTCGTTACGGTCAGCCTTCTCCCTATATTCTTAGGCGGCGTCCTGCTGGCCAGGTATGCCTATTTCTTTGTCATCGGAGATCGATCCGGGCACGTCCAATCCCTCATCGCCGCGACGATTTTGCTCGTGCTTGGTTTCATCACTATTCTGATCGGTTTGTTGGGTGATCTCATCGCGAGGAACCGAAGGTTGAGCGAAGAGATCCGCTACCTGCTTAAAGTAAAAGAATTCGGTGATTGAGACCTCAGCTCTTCTCAGGCTCCAGTGGCGAGCATGCGGTTTTTTATATAAGTGCTAAGGGTGAGGGTTCACAGACTTTGTTTCGATTTTATTGGATTGAAGGATAGCTGTAGTGCGTCCATTTCTGAGCGAGGGTGAATTTCTACAATACCAACGTGATCGACGTTCACATTGGAATGATGTCGCCCGACGCTTCAAAGGCAGCAGGCGAGCGGCGAGCTATTACCATCGGCGCCTCCAGGAAATCTTTGGATTCCTCATACCCCCAGGGCAGCGCGTGCTGGAAATCGGCTGTGGGGACGGGGATCTAATTGCTTCTTTAGAACCTGAGTTCGGGCTGGGCGTGGATTTTTCATCAGAAATGGTACAGCGTGCTTCCAGGAAGCATCAGCGATTAGCCTTCATTCAGGCGGATGCCCATTCACTGCCCTTGAATGTGAGTTTTGATTTCGTCATCCTATCTGATCTGCTCAATGACGTATGGGATGTACAGGCTGTGCTTGAAGAGGTCGTGCGCGTCAGCGAGGCACACACGCGTGTGATCATCACATCCCACAATCGTATGTGGGAACCGTTGTTATCGGTGGCCGACCGTCTAAACCTCGCCAAGCCAAACCTCAGACAGAATTGGTTGACCGTCGAGGATCTCGATAATTTGCTGCACCTGGCTGGAATGGAGCTGATCCACACGTGGCCGGAAATCCTATGGCCGCTCGGGACCCCGCTGTTGGCTCCGTTCAGCAACAGATTCTTGAGCCGCTTCTGGCCCTTCACTCATCTGGCACTGACCCATGTCTTGGTAGCGAGAACAAGGACAAGAAAAGTTGACCCGGCAATGGATAGCATCTCCATCGTGGTCCCGGCCCGAAATGAGGCCGGGAACATCGTTCCGCTCCTGGACAGGTTGCCGGAATTTAATCAACCTGCGGAAGTCATCTTCGTTGAGGGACATTCCCGTGATGACACCTACTCGGCGATCGAGGATGCAATCGCAGATGAAACAGCCTTGAAATGTAAGCTAATTCAGCAGCAAGGTGAAGGTAAGGGAGATGCTGTCCGGGAGGGGTTCAAGCAGGCCGAAGGTGATATTCTGGTTATCCTTGACGCCGACCTCAGCGTTCCGCCGGAGGACCTGCCGCGCTTCATCGAAGCGTTAACCTCCGGAAAAGCAGAGTTCGCCAACGGTGTCAGGTTGGTTTACCCGATGCAAGATGAGGCCATGCGTTTCGCAAATCTGATTGGAAACAAATTCTTCAGCCTCGCGTTTTCGTGGGTTTTGGGTCAACCTGTCAAGGACACGCTCTGTGGGACGAAGGCCATCCGGCGTGAGGATTACGAAAAGATCGCAGCCAACCGCGAATACTTCGGGAAACTCGATCCGTTCGGCGATTTTGACCTGCTGCTGGGGGCGGCAAAGCGAAACCTGAAAATTGTGGATGTTCCCATCCGCTATCGAAGCCGAACCTACGGCAGCACGAATATCTCCCGGTGGCGGCATGGACTGCTGCTCTTTCGAATGCTCTCAACTGCTGCCCGTAAGCTCAAATTTGTCTAGTGCAGTCCGGGTTGACGTTGATGATTCAGCCCCGGCAAGACAGGGTTGCATCGTTTGCCGGATCGGTCGATGAACCCTGATCAACTAATAGGTCGGACGATACTGTCGAGTCTAGAGGGAAAGGACCCTGGTGAAGCGTTATAAGAGGTTCCAATGGATAGGGACGATCCTGGTGTTGTCCTTGTTGGTTGGGTATTTCATATATACACACTGGGTCGAGGTCACCCCATTCTACGCGGTCAAGTATGACCCCGAGATACAGTACTTCTCGAATTCGCTCGCGTTGTTTAAAGGTGCCTCTTATGCGTACATCGATCATCCGGGTACCCCTCTGGAAGTGGTTGGCAGTTTCCTCTTGGCGACGACGAGGCCAATCACCCGTGCGCGGGGCGAACTTTTCATTCCCTTCCATCTCGCCAACCCGCACTTCTTCACCACCATGGCACATGCACTGGTTGCTATCCTGAGCCTGGCAACTGTTGGCCTGCTCATCCATCGATCGTGGGAGATCGACGGTTGGGCTAGCTTGATCGCCAGTCTCGGCCTGGGGGTAACATACTTCGCGGCCTACGCTCCACTCACTTTCCGCACGCTGGACTGGTGGACCCATAATGCGTTCAACCTCCCGTTTGGGACGCTGCTGCTGTTGGGAGTGGTTCTCCGTCTCAGGCGATCTGAGTCATTGGGAAACCTGGAGCTCGTTTCTTTCGGAATTTTGGCGGGTTTGCTGCTCTGTGTGCAGCTGTATTTTATCGCCTGGGCTATTGGGATTCTGACGTCGATCATCTTGTTCGAGATCTTAAGCGAACGAAGCATCCTGGCGGCGGTCAGATCGAGCGTTCTTTCAGTCTCTGGCTTGTTGTTGGGCTTCTTCATCGGCTTCGCCCCGGTCATGCACCGGTTCCGCAGTTTTTACCTGTGGGTGCGGCGCCTGATTTTCCATCAGGGTAGATATGGACAGGGCCCGGAAGGGATCACGACGACAGGCCAATTCCTGGACAATCTACGCTGGCTGTGGAACCGAGGGGAGCTTGTCTTCTTCCTGTCGCTCGTGGCGCTTATCTTGCTGCTGATTGCAATGGTTCGCCGTAGGAGTCAGCAGGACAGAGCTCCTGGTTGGTGGGCAGTTTCAATTGGTGTGCTCCTTCAGTTCGTTACGTTATGGATCCTGATCGGCAAACACCCTGGAATCAATTACCTGATCAGTGTTGCGGCTTTGCTGCCGGTAGTCTTCCTGCTGGCTTTGCAACCGATCGTCGATCGAGACGGGGTGCGAAAGCTCATCCTGCTGACTTTTGGTGGGATCCTGATCGTCATGTTCCTTGTCGGGTTGATCGTCGCCGTTCAGGATAACCATGCTTGGTCGAAACAGGTGCAGACAGCCGACGAGGAAATCGACCGAGCGATTGCTGATTATGCATCGGACAATGGACTATCCCGGGATGACCTGGTCATCCTCTGGGGCTACGGAGTACCTTCCAGGTGTTACGCCCTGCGATACGGCAACGGCTCAACAGAAAACAGAGCGCTGCGAGCTGAAATCGATGAGCTCTGCCCGAATGAATGGAATTATGATGTTTGGGGTGGTTTTGTTGAACTTCCCTGGGTTTATGAGCCTCTAAGCGATAACTGCGATTGGGATATGCTCATCCTTCCTGAACGCTACCTCCCGGAACTAGATTCCGCTCGCGCTAAAGTGTATCAACTCTCCGCTCAGACTCGCGGATATGGAAAGATCACGATCGTTGAAATGATCCAGGGGGCCTGTCCATCGGCTGCAGCTGAAAATTGACTAAATATATTTGCCGAGCTAAATCTCAGCGGTCACTCGAGATCGTCGTCTTCAATATCCCAGAGTGCCCGTGGTGCTTGCCAGGTCCAATCGGGAAGATACCTGGTAAATAGCGTCCGCTTGAGCTTCCCAAACGATCGGCGTGTTCTAATCCACCAGGGAAGGGCGGGTGAGCTCCTGATCTTGTGAGGTTTCGAGGAGGGCCGTGCGAGCAGCGTGATGTACAGCTTGAGAATCGGCGATCGAAAGCCGCCGTGTGTTTTGGTCCAGATCACCTCAAAACCGCTTTGATGGACGATCTCCCGCAGATTGGCAGGCGTGAAGGCAAACAGGTGGGCAACTTCCAGGGCTTCGTGTTCGAACGCATTGGGGACCTCGACAAGCAAGTGGCTATCCAGGGTCATGTGATCACGGCGTATCTCGCTGAGTGTCTCGACAGGGTCCCTCAGGTGCTCAAGCACGTGCATCATGCTCACCAGATCGAAGCGCTTAGCCTGGTCCGTCAGCGAATCCAATGAAGCCAGGACCTGCAGCCCGCGCTGCTGGCTGAAGCGCCGATAAGCTTCCCCCGGCTCAATCCCAATGGCTTCTGATCCATACTCATTGTGGATCTCTTCAAGCAGCGCGCCGCTGGAACTGCCGATATCCAGGTGGCGGCTGACCTTTGAGAGGTCATCCCGAATCATTTTGAGGCTATCCCTGGCGCGTTGTTCCTGCATTACGAGATCCTTTTTTGTAGGGTCCTCGGTCTGCTGGGAGAGCAAGCGGTATTCGCGCTCGTAGAACGCTTCGAGCTCGCTGGCGTCCATGCGCGGGGACTGGAAAATCGCTCCGCAACGCTTGCAAATAAGATAGTGAATCTTTTGTGAACCGGTGTGCAGGTCTTCAAAGGGATTTAAGTTCCCGGAGCCACAAATTGGACAGTTGCTGATAATTTCAGGCATATTAACTCAGAAAGATTACGAGCAGTGTATTGGGCTGGCAGTTATTGCTTAATTGGCCCAGTTTTGCTCTTCGATGCCAGGGTAAGCTACACCTGACGCTTCCGTGATGGCGTATTCTACCCGATCCATGGAATGATGTTCGAGATAGCATAGATGCGCAACTTCTCGGACGGGGTTCCGTGATAAGATATTTCCGCTTGTTGTCTGATTAGGATTGAGCGGTGATCTGAACCCGAGCCGTTTCAAATCCGGGATCGCCGGCAAGCAGCTCTTACTTTTTGATTTTCACTTTACGGCTCGATGGATAGGTGTTTACGTCCCTGATATGCTTGCGAAGCCATTTTTCCTGGTCGGTTGCGGGCGCAGTGGAACTTCACTACTGCGAAGCATGCTCAATAACCATTCCCGGATAGCCATCCCAACCGAATCCCTTTTCATGGTTGACTATCTACGCGTGCAAGATCGTTTTGCGCTGGAAGATCTCGTCGATTTAATCATCGACGAGCCCGAAATCACGGAGTGGGGTTTGAACGTAGAAAAGGTGGATCTCAGTGATTGTGAGACCGTACCGGAGGTTTTAAAAAGGTTGCACAATCTTTATGCCTCCAGTAAGCACGCCGATGTGTGGGGGCAGAAGACACCGCGATTCGTCCGGCATATGCAAACTCTCGGTTCAGCGTTTCCCGACGCGGTTTTCATACACATTGTGCGTGATCCGAGGGCCGTCGTGAACTCACTCACTCACTCTGACGTACATCGCAGTAATCCTTACCATGGAACCCGGCGGTGGTGCATGGACGTCGAGGCGGGATTGGCTTATGAGGTCTCCTCCCCTGCCAGGGTTCATAGGGTGAGTTATGAAGAGCTAGTGCGCGAGCCAAAGCAGA
>JASFUN010000140.1:0-5545 GCA_050050255.1 Anaerolineales bacterium
ACCGTGGCGCTTGTGTATGCGATCGCCCGGGTAGGGCGATCGACTCCCGTGACCACGCTGATTCTGGCCGGCGTGGCTGTCAGCTCATTCGCAACGGCGATGACGAGCATGGTCATGCTGCTTTCGACAGAGGAGCTGCACCGGGCGGTCAACTGGATGGTCGGGGGCTTCGCCCTCGGCGGCTGGGAACCGGTAATCGCGGCAGCCCCTTACCTCCTGGTCGGTTTGGCGGGGATTGCACTGCTTGGCCGTCCTCTGAACCTGCTTCAATTTGGAGATGAGCAGGCCCGCCAATTGGGCTTGAACGTCGAGCGGGCTAAACTGGTGATAGTGATTACCGCTTCGCTGGTCGCCGCCACGGCGGTCTCGTTCTCCGGAATCATCGCCTTCGTCGGATTGATCGTACCGCATATCGTGCGCTTGATATGGGGTCCTGACCACCGCCGTGTGATCCCACTGGGGATCTTCGTCGGCGGCAGTTTTCTGCTCTGCGCAGATATCATTGCCAGGATTTTGCTGGCGCCGCGTGAGCTTCCTGTGGGCGTCATTACATCGGTCGTCGGGGCGCCTTTTTTCCTGTGGCTGCTGCACCGGGCGAAAGCGAGGGTGCGCTTTTGGTAGCCTCCGGGCTGGTCATCCGGTCTGTTGATTTTGGTTACGCAGACCGCATCGTGCTGTCCGATGTCTCCCTGCAGGTCGCGCCAGGGAAGATCGTCGCCGTCGTAGGGCCGAATGGGGTCGGCAAGACCACGCTCATCAAAGGTGCCTCCGGAGTTCTTCCGCTTCACTCAGGAGATGTCCTGGTTGAGGGGCAGTCGCTGAGCCAATTTTCACCGGATCAACGTGCTCGCCGAATATCGGTCGTCAACCAGGCGATCAACCTGCCGCAGGCGTTTACCGCACTGGATGTTGTCCTGATGGGACGCACACCTTACCTGGGTTGGTTTGAGCGCGAAGGGGAAGAGGATCGCCGCATTGCGCTGGATGCCATGCGCCAGACGGAGACCGATCAGTTTGCCGATCGACCGCTGGGGGAGCTATCGGGTGGTGAGCAGCAGCGGGTGTTGATCGCCAGAGCGCTGACACAAGCCGCGCCGGTCATGCTTCTGGATGAGCCCACCGCGCATCTCGATCTCAGGCATCAGGATCAGCTTTTGAAACTGCTGGCGCGGCTCACCCGTGAGCGCGGCTTGTCCACGTTGATCGCCCTGCACGATCTCAATCTGGTCTCGCGCTTCTCGGACACGGTCGTGCTGCTTTCCAACGGGCGCGTGCACAGCTGCGGTGACCCGGAATCTGTGCTCACGCCCGATCAACTTGAAAGAGTGTACGGGCTGCGCATCCACGTAATGACGCACCCGCTGAATGGGCGCCCGCTGATCTTGACGGGCGAATAAAGAAGAGGATTGAGGGCTGTATATGCCAACCATGGAGCAGGCGCAAACCTGGTACGACGATCACGATCCTGTGCACGGATTTGACCACGTCGTGCGTGTGCTGAAGATGGCAGAACAGATCGGCGCGGCGCTCGGAGCAGATTTAGAAATTCTGCGCGCTGCCGCGCTGCTGCACGATGCGTCAGGGGCTCACCCAGGTGAGGGTGGCAACCGGGCCGAACACGAAAACGAATCCGCGGAGTTCGCCGGGCAAGTGCTGGCCGAGGAAGGATGGGATGATGAGCGGATCGAGGCCGTGCAGCACTGCATCCGTGCACATCGCTTCCGCGGTGCAGAAGCACCGCAGAGTCTGGAGGCCGAGATCCTCTTTGATGCCGATAAGCTGGACGTGATCGGCGCGTTCGGAACGGCGCGCACGATCGGATATGCTGTGCAGGCTGGCCAGCCTGTTTTTGCAGAACCCTCGGATGAATTTCTCTCCAGTGGGAAGACTGAGCCCGGAGAACCTCATAGCGCTTACCATGAATACCTGTTCAAGCTCAGGCGGGTAAAAGCTCGGCTGCATACCGCGCCGGCGAAAGAAATTGCCGCTGACCGCGACCGGTTGTTACGCATGTTCTTCGATCAGCTCGCTGCCGAAGCGCGCGGCGAGGTGTGAGGTCTCAGCTGCGGTGGGGAGAATTGACGAACCTGGCCTGGATTGACCGGCGGCTCAGGCGTTGATATCATCCGCCGTGAAATGGCCAAAGAACATAAACCTCAGATCCTGCTGACCAACGACGATGGCATCCGCTCGCCGGGGCTATGGGCCGCAGCCGAAGCGCTCTCAAGACTTGGCTTTGTGACCGTCGCCGCACCGCGCGAGCAATCCTCTGGCGCGGGGCGCAGCATGCCGGTCACCTCGGATGGCAAGTTGCACAAAGAAAAAGTTGCGGTGGGAGACAAGACCTGGGACGTCTACGCCGTGGGCGGGACGCCGGCGCAGGCTGTCCAGCACGGCGTTCTGGAATTAATGGATGCGCCTCCTGACCTAGTCGTGGCAGGCATCAATTACGGCGAAAACCTGACCATCGGCATCACGATTTCCGGGACAGTGGGAGCGGCCCTGGAGGGCGCGGCCTTAGGGATCCCGGCGATGGCAGTTTCGTTGGAGATGTCGAAAGATTTCTACCTGTCTTACTCCGACGAGATCGATTTTTCAGCCGCCAGGCATTTCACCTTCTTGTTCGCCGACATGCTGTTAAACCGCGATATGTTTACGGATGTGGACGCGTTAAAAATTGACATCCCCTGCGACGCGAGCCCGAAAACCGAGTGGCGCGTGACGAAGCTTTCCCGACATCCATATTACGTACCCGTCGCGCCACGCAGGACCAGCCTTGAAGACCCGACTCCGATGGGCTTCGAGATTGTGCTGAACGAAGATTCCCTCGAGCGCGATTCTGACGTGCAGGCCATCGCGGTGGACCGCGTTGTCTCGGTCACGCCGCTCAGTCTCGACCTGACCTCGCGGGTCAACCTCGGTGATTTCGAAGATTTCCTGCGCGAATCCTCATCAGGCCACACAAAGTAAAAACGGCAGGGAACCCCTGCCGCATCTTGCTGCCTGAACTTAGCCGGTTGATTAACCGTCGGAGCGCTTGGCCTCGCTGCTGAGCGAATCAAGTTCAGCCTGGATTTGATCCCGTTGGACCTTTGTTTGGGCCAACAGGGCTTCGAACGCCGGCCTCTGTTCCGGCGGGACCGTTTCAACCAGGCGTTGTGCACGCTTGATCTGGTTCTCTTTCACCTCAAGCTTCTCGACCAGGCGCGCAGAATACCCCTTCTGGAAATCACGCTCGGGCAGGGGGTTGGGCTGTGCAAATTCTTCGCCGGTGAGAACTTCTGCGACGGTCAGAAGAAGCTCGGAAGCTTCGATCGGTTTCTCGAGGAAGCGCACAGCGCCAAGGCTGAGAGCGAAAGCTTTATCCTCCGGCGTTATGAAGGTCGCAGATATGAAGATAATGGGGATGTCGCTCGTTGCGGGATCGCTGCGCACCTTTTGTGCGAGCGCAAAGCCATCCAACTTGGGCATGAGAATATCTGTCAAGATCAGGCAGGGGTCCTCGGTCTGGATATACTCGAGCGCCTCGTCACCGTTGCGGGCGGTGATGACGTCATAGCCCTTAAATTTAAGCGTGATCTCGAGCAGTTCGAGAATATGGGGGATATCTTCAACGATGATGATCGGACCTGCTGATTCCTGCATATACAGATTGTATATCGAATCTCGCCTCTGACAACTGAGGCGCTGTTGCGATCAGAGCGCGATCCAGAGAGAAACGGTCTCGATGTGGTAGGTCTGAGGGAACATATCAAACGGAGTAACCGATCGGAGCTGGTAGCCGGCGGCTTCCAGTTTTTTGGCATCACGGGCCAGGGTCGCGGGATCACACGAGACATACACGATTCGATCTGGCGCCAGGCGCATCAACTCGTCGAAGGCCTGGTTGGAGACACCAGCCCGCGGCGGATCAAGAAGCGCGGCGTCAGGCTCCAGTTCCACGCTGGCCAGCCCCTCTTCAACAGATGCTGCCCAGAGTTCAACGGTCTCATAACCTTCTAAATTGACGAGGTAATCGGCACAGGCCGACATCGATTGCTCTATGCCCAACAATACGACTTCCTTCTCTGCCAGGAAGCGGGAAAAAAGCCCGACACCCGCATACAGGTCCAGGATATGCTCGCCGGCTATTGGATCCAGTAAGTCCATCACATGCGCTACAAGCTCGGTGATCATCGCTGTGTTGACCTGGAAGAATGAGCCTGGACTCACCCGGAAATCACGTTGGCTGACCTCGATTGTGATGTGGTCGTCGCCGGCGAGGACGAAATTTCCCGCTTCGCTGCTCCATACCATCGAGGCCGGGAGCTGCACGAGCGCTTCGATATCCGGCTTTCCGGAAGCGTGCAACACGATCATGGCAGGCCCCTGGGAGCCATCTCGGAGCCCGACCTGCTTGACCGTTTCTAGTGCTTCAATGTCAACTTCAGGCCACAGGACTTCTAGATTTTTTTGCGGCAGATGGCATTCCTCGACGACAAATATCTCTGATCCGGCGTGATCATAAAAGCCGAGTTCCCCGTCTTGAGAGCGATGGAAACGCATACGATTGCGGTACTGCCAGGTTGATGGCGATGGCACGCAATCCACCACCGGCGGTTCGGCGAATCCGCCGATGCGTTGAAGTTGATCGATGACGATTTCTCTCTTGAAGCGCAGCTGCTCATCGTAGGGAATGTGCTGATAGTGACAGCCACCGCAAAGCCCGAAATGCTTGCAGCGAGGGTCGATGCGCAGCTCAGATCCCACAAGGACCTTTTCGGGGAAGGCACGTGCCCAGCGCTTATGCTCCTCAACCGTGCGCACGAGCACTCGCTCCCCGGGAAGTGCGAAGGGCACAAAGACCATGCGGCCGCTCTCATCTCTTCCAAAAGCTTCACCGCCGTAGGCCATTCCGGTCAGTTGGAGTTCAAAAGTCTGCGTCATAGCGCTGGTCCCGGGTCAAGCTGCATCGCACACGTCAAGCTGGGTGGGATTCAAGGAAGAGCTCTATCGTCTGCATAAGCTCTTCGAGTTCGGCGACGGTCGTCTCGCCCATATGGCCGATGCGGAAGGTCTTATTCTTCAAGGGTCCATACCCGTTTGCTAATTGCATGCCGTGATCGAGAAGGAACTGATTCAGCGCCGGGATGTCTACATCAAGGACGTTGGAAATCGTGGTTACCGTATTAGAACGGGCGCCTGCTTGGGCGAATAGTGCGAATTGTTCCTGCCCCCATGTGCGCGTGAAGTCGCCCATATCTTGATGGCGCTGGTAGCGATTGGCGAGTCCTTCAGAAAGCATGCGATCCAGCTGCTTTTCGAGTGCATAAAGGAGCGAAATCGCCGGCGTCGCGGGAGTCATCGACCGTTCATGGTAGCGAAGCATTCGCAGGAAATCAAAGTACCAGCCGCGGTGATCGACCTTTTCGGCGCGCGCCAATGCGCGATCGCTTACCGCCGCGAACGACAGGCCGGGAGGCAGCGCGAAGCACTTCTGGCTGGAGGTGAGCACGACATCCAGGCCCCAGGCGTCGGTTAAAATTTCAACCCCTCCGGCGGAGGA
>JASFUN010000141.1:0-5523 GCA_050050255.1 Anaerolineales bacterium
AGCGTATGCGAACCCTCGCCCCGGCTTTCACATGCCAGCGTCCATCCTCATCCTGGTAGACATCCTGGGGATCGTCTACAGCTTCATATTCACGCGTCACGACAAAGCCCATATCGATCGGATCCAACCACAGGTCGGTCGGCGCGTACTTCAACCCAATCCGGTAGTAGAGCCTGCCAGGCCCATCTTTGCTCAGTATCAGATCTTGAAGTTCTCCACCGCCGAGTTCCTGCTCGACGAGGTAAGCCATCGGTATCTCGGTTTCGTGACGTTCGGTCGTCCGGCCCTCGTACGTGTGTTCACCAGCATACGTATTGCCAAGCCAGATGCGGGCGACGAAATCGGGAGTCTGAGATTCAAAGGTGTTGAAGTAGCGGTCCAAAGCCAGCAGCACAAAGACGTTCTCCTGGGTGTTTCCCCAGTGCCCTTTTGTACGGTGAGCCAACAATCCGTTGACCAGTTTGGGGATCAAGTCCGCCTGTGGATTGTCGAGGATCAGGGTGTCAAGCAGGATGCCGTCTGTGCGGCGGTTGGAGCGCAGCATCAGGTAATCTTGCTCGTTGAAACTGGTGATGAAGTTGGCGGCGCCGGCGGTCTCCACGACGTGGTTACCGATATACCGCCGGATGGTTTCGACTTCGGATGTCGAAGCAGGATCATCAAGCATGACCTGCCACAACCACCCGATTCCATCCAGAGAGTGCTGATCAATGTCAACCTCGTGGAACAGGTTGCGAGCCTTGGCCGTATCCCGATCGCCCATCAGGCTGCGAACGTAAAGTGCATAGGAACTGAGGAAACGGCGGGTGTACTCACTGTACCAGTAAGGATAGTGACTTTCGACATCACGCAGGTATTGGAGGACCCGCGACTGCATTTCATCGGGAACGGCATAGCCTTTCAGCTCGGCCCGCTGCAATGCATGGGCGACGTGGATCGTGTTAAAGGGGATCGATTCTTGACCCCGACGCCAGTAGGGGAACCCCCCATCTCCGTTCTGAAGGTTTCCAAGACGCTCGATATCGCGCTTGACGGCGGCTTCGATCTCGTCGGGCGCCGGTAAGCCATCCGCCTCGAAAGCACTGAGCACATCGCGCAGCGCGGCGATGCCGAGCACTCGCGAAGCCAGCTGCTCAGAACACTCGAACGGATAAGCCACCAGATAAAGCACGGCATCGGTGAGCGATTGCAGGGCGGTGGAGGAGGTGTTGATCTCCAGGCCACCGAACTGTGTGAAGACATCATTCGGTGGGGCTACGGGTTGTGCGATTGCTCCTTCATCGACGACTCCGTACGTCGCAAACGCTTCCGTTGTCGCCGGCGTATAGACAGGCATTTCGCCATTGGCGGCATCCGCATAGCTACCCGAAACTGCGGCCACCTGGTAGCGAGCGGTCCCGGCCTTATCCGTAGTTGCCGGGAATCGGACCTCGACGCGGTCGTGAGCCGGGACTTCGATCTGCACCCCTGCGGTATCGAGAAGCTCCAGGTTGGTTGTGCGCATCACAACCTCGACGGATATTTCTTGTCCGGTCTGATTCTGAACCACAACCGGGAACTCAAAGCTGTCTCCAAAGTTGAGGAAACGCGGAGCCGAAGGTCGCACCATCAGCGGCAATCGAGCGGTGAGATTGGCTTCGCCGGAGCCAAATTGATTGCCACCCGAGTCGACGGCCACCACCATGATGCGGTAGCGGGTGAGGTTATCAGGCAGCGAAACGGGTATGCTTGCCTTTCCGTTCACGTCCGTCCGCACTTCAGGAGCGAAGGTCGCCAGCGGGTCGAAGTCGACGCGCACACGGATTGGTTCTGATCCGGGCTGTGCGCCTTCTGCAGGTTCGGCACCGAAAGCGGAATCTGCAGCGGGTGCTTCCATGGCGACTTCCTCTTCAATCTCACCCCCGCCGCGTCCGAGTGCCTTTGTGGCCTGGGCTGCAAGATTACCCGCTGCTTGACCCGATTCAATCAGTGAGAGCGGATCGACAAGGATGATGCTCGAACGGCTGTATCGGCTGGCCACGTCCGAAGGACGATTGCTGTAGAAAGTCGCGATGGGATCTGCCAAATTGTAGTTGGTCAATGCCAGGATGGCTTCATCGACGACGACGACGGCCAGTTCGGCATCCTGGACAGGCTCACCCCGGGCGTCGGTTAGGAGGACATCGATGGTCGTCTCGCCTCCGGGCTCAAGCTCAGTCTGACGCGGATCGATCTCCAGGGCCAGTGTCCGCTGGAGCGGAGGGATAGAGAGGTTGAGCGTTCCGGTTGCGTATGCCGGTCGTGGCGGTGCGTCCTCTACGATCTCACCTTCGTCATCTAAACGCGGCGCAGAACCAACCAGGTCGACCTGGATATTGAGGTTGGGGATATGCTTGTCTTCGATCGGCACCTTGAGGGTGATCGTCCCGTTCTCAATGAGGAAACGCTGTGTGTAAAGGATCCCGGACCTTGCGACGGTCAGCAGCCCTTCAGCCGGGCTGAAAGGTGACTGCACAAGGATCTCGGCGATGTCCCCGGGTTGATACGTCTCTTTATCCGGGATCAACGTGACCTGTTCAAGCTCGACATCCCGCGAGGGCGGCCGCTGACCGCCGCTTACCCAGCGCGTAATCGAGCTCTGATTCGTGCGTCCTTCTTCATCGGTGATCTCAGCGCGGATGCGATAGCGGCCGCCAAGTGGAGTCTCGAACGAACAGCTTACCGGCAGGTCACTGGAGCCAACTGTGCACTCCTGGAGGTCAGCCTCAACCTGCTGCCACCTTCCGCCGGTGTATTTCCACTCCAGGCGGGCTGCCGTGACACGGATCGGGCGATCCGCGACCGGGTTCCCGTCGATATCCGTAACGATGAGCTCGATGTCAAGCGGCTCTCCTTGTTCGACGAAGTAGCGATCCGATCTCATACCAACGTACAGAGCCGCCGGGTGAACCATCAGTGTGGTGCGGCCGGTCCATGCCTGACGATTGACGTCGAAGACAGTCCCTTCGGCGCTGATGCTGCGCGGACGAGGGACCAGCGACCCGGCAAACTCCATGCGTAGATAATGCTCACCGGATGCATCCGTTACACCTGAATAGGTTTCGACTGTCGTTTGGCCGTTCCCGGTCCCGCCTCCGTAAAGATCCTCGTACCACCACCAGGGGGTCCAAGTGCCAAAACTGAACTCTGGCCAGTTTGGGGGCGAGTAGTTAGTTGGCGTGGAAGTGACGGCCCAGTTAACCTCGGCGTTCGTCAAGGGGTCGCCAGTGTAGTACTTTGCCTGTACTGCCACGATGGCATGACCACCAACGAAGTACGGGCCGGTGGTCTCGTTGCGGGCGCTTACCTCAAACTCAGGCCGACGGAATTCCTGGATCTGGAAATTATGATAGAACGTGTTCGTCTGCAAGGAGCCGAGCGAACCCCATGCGTTCAGGATCAGCTGTGCATACCCGAGGTTTGTGTTCTCAGGGAGCGTGATAACGAAGTCGAAGCCGCCAAGGGCGTTGACGTCCACGCTTCCATTGGAAATTTCGTTGCCCTGCGGTCCCATCAACTGGTAATTCACGGAATCGACTGCGCTGCCTACCAATCCGACGTCGCCCTGCTGGCCGCCGCCTATGCGGCGCATCCATCCCTTGATGTGCACCTGCTCACCAGGCCGGTACATCCCACGATCATCGAAGACATACCAGCGCAGCTGGTCGCTCTGTGGGCGTTGGACCCAGGAATCATTGCCCCAATAGTATGTGGAACTGGGCAGCAATGCCTTGTCGGCGCCCTTACGAGCGACGACATAAGACGCCCCGCCATCCGGGATCGCGAAATCGGCTGTTCCTTCCGAGTTCGTGCTGCCCAATTGAGCGTTGTTGTTAGATTCAATCATCACCCCTTCGAGCGGTGAGCCGTCCTGAAGTGCCGTCGTCCAGATGACCATCTCGCTGTGATCCACAAAGGCGTCGACACCGATCTGGGTGACCTGCACCCAGGCCTGCACCGTTTCCCAGTAGCGGTCTTCCTGGAAGAGGCCGGATGGTGGTTTGGCGATCACGATGAATTGACCGTACTCGCCATCCATGTAATCAGAAAGCCCGATCGGGACTTCGGAGAGAGTGTCAGCCGGGAGGTCGAGTTTAACATTGTCATCGAACACCAATTGCCCGGGGGGATCAGGAGGGGTGTCTGTGCGTTGGAATTCGTACATATATTCCTGAAACTCAGGCCAATCATGGGGGTTGACGGCAAATATGCGCACATCCAGGCTGTTGTAGTTGATCGCGTAGAGGGACAGTGCTGGTTCTTGTGTCGAGGGGTCGATTGTGACGAAGATCTGGTCGGGACCGATCAGAACCGGCTCGGCGGGACCAATGCGGAAACGAAGGGTCTGGTCACGGCCAAGCTGCTGCCCAAAGACATCCTTGATGTCCCCATCGACGGTGATGCGGTAGGTTGTGCGACCTTCCGTCGCACCCTGAACCGTAATGGTGTCCCCATAAATATTCACATTGGCGCCGGGAAGTTCGGGTTCAATGCGCAGCATCCCCTGCTCGTATGCATCGAGATCGAGGGGGTTATTGAATTCTATGAAAAGCGGCGTGAGAGGGGGACAATCATCGTCGTACCAGGAGCAGCCGTGATTGACGATCTTGAGCGGAGCGTAGGTTCTGAAGCTGTAGCTCTGCGCGGATTCGGTCAAAAGTGGCCCTTCAGCAGAGGGTGTCCCGGGGCCTACGGTTACGGTAACGCCCGCGTCAGCCGGGAGCAAGCGCGTCGCTTTGAAAGCCAGCCAGCGTGATTCATGCGTGTTCTCAATGAGCTGTTTGATGCGCTCGTCCTGTTGTGCTTCCTCACGGTCGACAAGCTTTAGTTCGACCTGCTGCCCGTCGACGGAGACCTGGATGGTATCGAAGACCGCCTGTGGCTCGATACGCTGGTTAAACGCGATGAAGAAGAGCGGGTCACGTGGCTGTGGTTCGTTTGAATACGGGTAGTGGGTGGTCATCGTGACAGTCGGTGTGCGGAAAGCAAACTGGACCTGCTCCTCCAGCACGCCGCCTGTGGCAGATGTAGTTCCAGCAGGGATGGTGACCGTGAATTCTGTCGCCATCGGCAGCCGATCTATGAACTCAGAATCATATTGAAAATTCAGCGTCTTCGTCCCCAGCCACCGCCAGGTGCCTTCCAGATCGGGCTCAACCTGAACGGGTACTTCCGATTCAGAAAGGTCTTCAATCGTAGTGATCGGGACCATAGGCTGGTTGAAGGTCACGTTGATGAAAGGCGCAATCGGTATTTCCCCTTCGGGCGCGAAACGCAAGACTTCCAGGGGCCCTGTGTCTACGCTTACGGGTCCGGTTCCACCTTGGGGCGGAAAAGTTTCTTCGATCGTCTCGCCGGTCCGGGGGGGTGGGATTACTTCATCAGGAAGGCGGAAATCGGCTTGATCATCGCGGTCTCGAATCAAAGCAGGCAGGCGCGCGAGCACCGCCACGATTTCGTCCGCGGAGAGCGCTTCGCCCGTCGCAAGGGCTAGCGGCTCAGCCA
>JASFUN010000142.1:0-5470 GCA_050050255.1 Anaerolineales bacterium
GGTGTATTCCAACGAAGGTTATTATGGGGAGTGGTCGAAGATCGGTGATGCGATCCGCTTCCGCGAGGCCAGCAAACTCGGCACAGTCAACAATGGGCCGCTGCAAGCTTGTGAGTACATTACCCTGGACTACACCTGGAATGGCACCGATTTTGTTCAAACTGGATCGAACATCGAAACCATACCCAACTGCACCGTAACCGTACAATAATCAAAAGGGCCATCTGAATCAAAATAGGGGCAGGAAAACCCTGCCCCTACGTTTGCGCGGTCTGATCGATTCAGGATCCCCCGAAATAAAACAGGGCTTTCTCCAACAGCTTACCGGTCTGAAAGATAAACTTCGCACGTACTGCCGGATTCAACGTATCCAGGAAGTTCTCAATATCATTTTCAAGATCGGTCAACTGAGTCTGGGTGCATAGCTGCAGCCACTCAATCGCGTTCCCACGGTACGGGTCGGGCAGTTCTCGAATCCGATCGGCAAGCGTCGCGCCGCCCGACCTGGTCATCATCCGCATAGGCATGGTCCCTCCAAGTTCTATGAAAGTGTTTTAGACCTCGCCAACCGACATAGGTGCAAGGATTGGACCATACTCGAGTACTAGGTGATGATTGGAGTTGTCCCTGACGCTCCCAAATCGCGCTACTTTTGCTATGATGCAGGTGTGTCCGATTTCACTCCTGCCTACCTCTCGCTCCACGTACAGGGATTGCTTCTCGAGCGGTCCCGCCTGGCGCGCCAACAAGAGCGAGCTTGCGATCTGTGCGCTCGATATTGCCGTGTGGACCGCCGCACGACGCACGGCGGCTGCCACACGGGGGTGCACGCCCGGATCGCGTCCTTTGGACCACACCACGGGGAAGAGGATCCGCTGCGCGGCCGACGAGGGTCGGGGACGATCTTCATCAGCCGCTGCAACTTGCGCTGCAGGTACTGCCAGAACTCGGACATCAGTCAGGCCGACGCCGGACGCACGCTGAGTTCCGATGAGTTTGCGGAAATAATGATCAAGCTGCAGGATATGGGCTGCCATAACATCAACATCGTTTCGCCCACCCACATCGTCGCAGAGTTTCTAGAAGCGCTTGTGCTCGCTGCAGAAAGAGGCCTTGAGCTCCCAATCGTCTACAACACCGGCGGGTATGATTCCCCAGAGACACTTGCGCTGCTCGACGGCGTGATCGATATCTACATGCCGGACATGAAGTATGCCGGCGAGGATAATGGCAAACGCTACTCTAATGTCCCCAACTACCCTGAAGTCAATCGAGCGGCGGTGCGCGAGATGCACCGGCAGGTTGGCGATCTCAAGTTGGATAGGAAGGGCATCGCCAAACGTGGACTTCTCATCCGCCACCTGGTGCTGCCAGAAGGGTTGGCGGGCACGAAGCAAATCGTTGAGTTCATCGCCGATCAGATCAGCAAAGACACGTACTTAAACTTGATGGATCAGTACCGACCGGCTTACCAGGCTCACGAATATCCACCGCTCGGCCGCGCCTTACACAGCAGTGAATATGAGCAAGCTGTCAGCTGGGCGTTGAAAGCCGGTTTGCGGCGTCTGGATCGGCGACCCAGCCGCTTTTTCTTCGAACCCTAGTTGCCCCCGCGGGCGATCAGCAGATATAAAAAGGGACCGGCGATGCCGGTCCCTGGCAACTCTTGACAATTTTCACACGTTCAGTACAGGAACATGGGGACACCATCGACCTGACGGATCCTCGGACGGTAGTTCTCCTTGTCGTATAACACGCTTATGTCGACGTTCTTCTTGCCTTCACTGGTAACTTGTAACGGGACATGGGTGTAGATTCCGTTGCGCAGCGCCACCATGCGTCCAGAAGAGCCGCTTACGGCCAAGTCCGCTGCCATGGCTGCGTAGTTCATTGCGACCATCAGGTCAAGCGAATCAGGGCTTCCTGACCGCATCAAGTAGGCAACCTGTTGGTAAATGATATTTTCACCGGTGATCTCCTTGATCAGGTCCCCCGTGATTGCTCCAATGCCGCCAAGTTTACGATGCCCGAAGGCATCCGCTTTTCCGCTCATGATAACCTCACCGCCCTGCAGCTTGGCCCCTTCAGAGATCGTCATCATGGCATAGTTGCTCGGATTGGACTTCTTGTCCTCTACAAGGAAACGGGCAAGTTTCTCGTGGTCAAACGGAACCTCGGAGATGATCGCACGATCAACCCCCGCCAGGTAGGCTGCGATGAGCGAAGTTTCGCCGCTGTAGCGACCGAAGAGTTCAATCACCGCGATGCGTTCGTGCGAACCTGTGCTCGTTCGCAGATTGTGGATGAAGTTCACCGAGCGGGTTACTGCGGTTGAAAACCCGATGCAGTAGTCGGTCCCAAAGACATCGTTATCCATCGTCTTCGGGATCGCCACTATCGGAAACCCCTCTTCGTGCAGCCGGAGCGCATACGAAAGCGTGTCGTCACCACCGATAGGGATCAAGACATCGAGTCCCATTTTCTCCAGCACCTTCAGCGCGTGGGGCGTGAAATCATAGGGGCCCTCACCCTCAGCCTGATCCTGGAGGAAATCAGGTACGTTGCCCGCGCGGACCCGGCCGGGGTTGGTTCTGGATGTATGCAGAAAGGTGCCTCCACTGCGATCGATTGTGCGGACGGTCATCTTATCCAGAGCGATCGTGTTCTCGGATATCGATCCGCTGTCCTCCGGCCGTGATTCAAGCAGCCCCCCCCAGCCGCGGCGAATGCCGATTATCTCATGACCATCGTCGGTAACGCGGTTCACAACTGCCTTGATACAGGGATTCAGACCCGGAACATCTCCCCCGCCTGTCAGAATACCAATTTTCATAAGACTCTCTCCTGGGATGTGTTCAAGCTGTCATAAGTCGAGTGCTTAGTGTGACAGCATCGTGCCTATTTCGAGGAATTTCAGATTAGGCTCTCGCGTCTTGGAGGTCACCTCATCAATCTCGCGCAGGACGATTTCACGACCACGCAAGCCGGTCATCACCCCGCTTTTTCCCTCCATAAGAGCCTCGATCGCAGCCACGCCCATTCTGGTGGCTAACAAGCGGTCGAACGCAGATGGGCTGCCTCCACGCACGATGTGACCAAGGATGGTCACGCGGGTCTCAAACCCGACGTCAGCTTCCTCCAATGATTTCTGGATCGCATCCGGATCATAGGAAGCACCTTCGGCCATAACGATAATCGCATGGGTCTTGCCGCGAGAGTAAGCAGCTTCAATTTCTGGAGCTATAGCCTCGAGCGGGATCTCATCCTCAGGGATGATGATGATCTCCGCGCCGCAGATCACACCCGTAATCAAGGCGAGATAGCCGCAGTTGCGCCCCATCGTGACCACGAGAAAAGCGCGTTGGTGGGAGGATGCCGTGTCGCGCAATTTGTCCACTGCATCCATCAGGGTGTTCAGGGCTGTATCGACCCCCAGAGACATATCCGTTCCCCAGATATCATTATCTATCGATGCTGGAATGCCAACGACCGGAATACCTTCATCAGCGAGAATCTTCGCACCGCGCATCGACCCGTCGCCGCCGATTACAACCATGGCATCGATGCTCGATTCGTTGATTTCGCGGATCCCCTGGCGCTGGCCTTTCTTGGTCATGAACTCCGGGCAGCGTGCCGTCCGCAGGAAGGTTCCACCTCGCTGCAGGATGCCTCCCACGTCCCGGGCGCGGAGCGAGCTCATCTCGCCCCGAATTAAGCCGTCAAATCCTTCTTGAATGCCGATCACATCCATCCCGTGGAATAGCGCAGTGCGAACCACGGCGCGTATGCTCGGGTTAATCCCGGGTGCATCGCCCCCTGAAGTTAGTACGCCGACTGTTTGAATTTTCATTGGATCCTCAAAGGTTCGACTCTGACCACCCCTTCACCCAGGAGATCAACCAGTTGTCCGTGGAGCTCCGGGCAATATCCGGTGGTGGAGTTAGGGAATTCTAAATGATAGCGTCGGGATGCTTCGTAAAGTAAGAATGCAAATTGATCTTTGCCGGGGAATGATGTCAGCAAGCCATGCACACGGCGGAGGCGCAGCGCGTCGCGTCGGCGGTCGCCCGTGGATTCGAGCACGATCGTGATCATGCGCGTCTGACCATTTTCGCTTCGATCCTGCTCGGTTAAGACAACTTCTTCCTTGATTTGTTCCTGGTCTTCGCCGTTGCCGGATCTGATTTCTTCCACATTCCGTACGGTGTCCGAGAGACGCACTTCGACTTCAGGCAGGTTTTCAACACCGAATGTGGCCGCAGCTTCGGGTTCAGCCGCAACGACGGGTTCCGATCGTGCAGTTTCTGGGGTGGCTTCGATCGGGCTGCGCACGGGGGCGCCGACGCTGATCGGCGCGTCCGTTGTCTTGGGGCTGTTGTTTTTCGATACACCTGCTAGAGGTTCCACACTCTCGATGTCCATGGTTAGCCTGTCGACCAGGATTTTGGGATCACCCCGTTCACTATCGATCTTGCCCTGAGCGACGACGATCGTATCGGGCTCCAACCAGTTTACGACATCTTTCCAAACCCTGTTGAAAATGACCAACTCGATCGTGCCCTGCAGATCTTCAAGCGTCACAAAACCCATCTCCCGACCGCTGCGTGTGCGGTACGGACGGATGTGACTGACCTCACCGGCGACACAGACCTTTTGCTCGTGTTCAGCCTCATGCAGTTCAGCGCTGAAGTGCGTCACAATACGCGTGAGCATATCGAGGTGTGGAGTCAGCGGGTGATCGGAGACATAAACACCGAGCAACTCCTTCTCCCAGCGCAGGAGTCTCCGCTTGGGCACGTTCGCCTCGACCCTTCCGAGCTGGAGGCTATCCTCCACCCCGGTCTCCTCTCCAAAAAATGTCAGCTGCCCCACCTCGGAGGCCCTGAAGTGGGCGGCTGAAAGAGCGCTGATTCGATCAAGGGCGTCCAGCATCGCAATACGCGTGCCTAGTTCGTCAAGGGCTCCAACCCGGATGAGCGCTTCGAGGGCACGTTTACCCACCGCCCGCAGGTCAACCCGGCGCGCAAAATCCTCCAGGCTTTCGAATCTACCCGTCTCCCGGCGCGCATCCAGAATGGTCTCGATCGCGCCGTGACCTACGTTCTTCACCGCGCCCAACCCAAAACGCACCGCTGGTTGGTCGTCCGCCGTCTCTTCGGCCGAGAAGTCAAAGTCGCTGGAATTAACGTTCGGGGGCAGAACATCAAAACCCATCCTCCGGCAGTCAGCAATGTACAGGGCGACTTTATCGCTGTCGTTCTTGAACACAGAGAGCAAAGCCGTCATGTATTCGAGTGGGTAATGCGTCTTGAGATAGGCAGTCTGTACGGCGATCACGCCGTAGTCGGCGGCATGGGCTTTGTTAAAGCCATAGCGGGCGAAGTTTTCCCAGTCTTCAAATACGGCTTCCGCCGTCGCTTTTTCAATCTGGTTTCCGACAGCCCCCTGGATGAATTTCTGCTTATGTTTT
>JASFUN010000143.1:0-5469 GCA_050050255.1 Anaerolineales bacterium
TGCCTACCACGCGCCGCCGGCTTCCGCTGAAGAGTTTGTATCCATGGCGGTGATCAGCAGCGTGCTCGCCGGCGCTTCGAGCTTCAACTTTTTCTCCGGCGGTATTTCCAACAAGACCTCGCGCCTCTACCGGGCTTTGGTCGATGGGGAAGTGGCTGCGTCTGTGCAAGGTGGGTTGGCGGCGACGACCGACCCATACCTTTACACCATACATGTCACCATCCGACCGGATAAAAGCCCCGAAGAAGCGCTGGAAATCCTCGACGGCGAGATGGATCGAATAATCTCTAAGCCGATCAAGGATGAAGAGCTGGAAAAGGCGATAAAACAGGCGAAAGCGCTCTTTGCCTACAGCAGCGAGAGCATCACCAACCAGGCTTTCTGGTTGGGTTTCACAGAGATGTTCGACGAGTACACCTGGTTGGAAACCTACCTGGATCGGATTTCTAAGGAAACACCGGACAGCGCGTGGGATTGCGCCCGTAGGTATCTGAAGCGCAGCAACCGGGTCGTGGGTATCTATCATCCCACGGAGAGGGTGGAACATGCCTGAAGCGAAGCTCGAGCTCCCGGAACTTGATATTCAAAGCCTGCCGGGACCAGAAACCATATTGCGTCGCCAGTTTGCCAACGGCATTACCGTGCTAGCGCGTGAAAATTTTGCCAGCCCATCCATTGTGTTCCGGGGATACCTACCGGTGGGGTCGCTGCAGGACCAACCGGAGAAATCGGGGCTCGCGTACCTGACCTCCTTGGCACTCATGCGTGGCACTGCAAACCGCTCATTTGAGGCTCTATTCGAATCGATTGAAGCGATCGGCGCCCGGCTCAGCATCCGGGCGAGCGGGCACAGCACCTCCTTCCAGGGAAAGTCACTGGCTGAGGATTTGCCCCTCCTGCTGGACATCCTGCTGGATGTACTCTCCAATCCGACCTTCCCGAAGCAGGAGGTCGAGCGGTTGAGGTCACAACAGCTCACCGCGCTGGCGATCAGGTCTCAGGATACCGGCTCACAGGCTCAGTTGGCGTTCGACGAGATCGTCTATGAAAACCATCCGTATCAATACCCGGTTGACGGTTATACGGAGACCGTCCGCGAGCTGACCCCGGCCGACATGCGCCGTTTCCACGCAGCGACTTTCGGATCTGAAGGGGTGAAGATCGCCATCGTGGGTGGGGTCGAAGCAGTCGCAGCGATTGAGGCTGTTGAAGCGAGCCTGGGCACCTGGACGAAAACCGCAGAGCGAGTTCAGCCGGAACTGCCACCGGTCAAAGAGCTAGCCGGCAACATCCAGCGCGAAGTTCGCCTGGAAGGGAAAAAGCAAAGCGATGTCGTCGTCGGGTGCCAGGGCCCGAGTCGCTTCGATAACGATTACCTCGCTGCGGCGGTGGGCAATAACATCCTCGGTCGTTTTGGGCTGATGGGGCGTATCGGGGAGGCGGTTCGCGAATCGGCCGGTCTTGCCTACAGCGCCTACAGTGTACTCTCCGGCGGTCCTGGTCCCGGTCCTTGGCAGGTCCAGGCGGGGGTGAATCCGAAGAATGAGCAGCGTGCCATCGAACTAATCCTGAAGGAACTGGGAAGATTTGTTTCCAAGAAGGTATCTAAAGATGAACTGCTCGAGAACCAGATGCACTACATCGGTCGGTTGCCGCTCCAACTCGAGTCGAATGAAGGGGTGGCTAGCGCTTTGATCAATCTTGAGCGCTATGACCTCGGCCTGGATTATTATCAGCATTACCCGGAGTTGATCGCCGGGATCACGCGGGAACAAATCCTTGAAACCGCCAGACGTTTCATCAACCCTGAGCGGATGGCGATCGCGATCGCTGGTCCGGAGGAACGCCAGCTGTGATGGATGTGCGCTCTGGCGTTGACATCGTGGAGGTCGAGCGCATCGATCGGGCGATCTTGCGGCACGGACAGCGCTTCTTCGACCGCTTCTTCACGCTGCAGGAGCTCGTTGACGCGCACGGTCACACCCCTGCTCTCGGAGCCCGCTTCGCTGCCAAGGAAGCTGTCGCAAAGGCGCTGGGCACCGGTATTGGAGCGATCGGGTGGAAGGAGATCGAGATCATCAACGGGCCGCGCAAAGCACCAGTGTTAAAACTCTATGGTGAAGCGGCGCGTGTGTCTGAGCGCCTGGGAGTGACAGCCTGGTCTGTGAGCCTGACACACACCCACGAGCATGCTGTCGCCGTGGCGGTGGCTTTGATCGCAGGGGCTTAGGAGAAATCGAGCAAATGGGAGCACGGATCTCGCAAAAGCATGTTGGGCTGGTGCGTGAGCGCGAGCAGATCGTCACAAGCGAGCGTACAGCCGCTCATATAGGCAGCGGCTCTCTAGGTGTATACGCCACGCCAGCGATGCTCGCCTTTGTGGAGTCCACGGCGCGTGAGTTTCTTGACGAGCTGCTGGATGCGTCGCAGACGACGGTCGGGACGGCCGTTACCCTCAGACATCTGGCGCCGACGCCGGAGGGTGAGAAGGTTAATGTACACCTTGAGATAACCTCCGTCGACGGGAACATCGTTGAGCTGCAGGCTGAACTCTGGGATCGAGTTGAAAAAATCGGGGAGGCCACACACACCCGCGCCGTTATCGATGTAGACCGCTTCCTCAAACGCGTCAACGCAAAGCTCGGATGAAGGCCTGCGACTGCCAGCCTGGTGCGCATGCGGGCTCTTTCTTGCTTGTCGAAAGCTTGATCCTCTCCAAATTCATTCTTTGACGGATGCAGGACTGCATGTTATACTCCCTTCGCTCCCGCTGGGTGGAAGCTACCCTGCGGGACTAATTCTGCCCAGTGGGCAAATACACACGTCTCCGGACTGATCTGAGCGTGCCGGTCAGCCAGCCGGTTTCAGAGCAGACTGATGGAGGCGGAGGCTTAACGCATAGGAGGTAACCCCATGGCTGTTATAAGTATGAAGGCGCTGCTCGAAACGGGCGTCCACTTCGGTCATCGCACGAGCAAGTGGAACCCAAAGATGAAACCTTTCATCTTCACCGAGCGCAACGGAATCCACATCATCGACCTGCAGCAAACCCTCGAGGCGTTGGAAGAGGGCTACACATTGATCCGTGACATCGTTGCGGATGGCGGAAAGGTGCTGTTTGTGGGCACCAAGCGGCAGGCGCAGGAGACGATCGAGCTGGAAGCGAAGCGCAGCGGCATGCCGTATGTCAACCTTCGCTGGCTTGGCGGGACTCTGACAAACTGGCAGACGATCCGCAGCCGTATTGACGAGCTTGAGAATCTAGAACGCCGTCGCGCTGAGGGCGAATTCGAACTGCTCACGAAAAAAGAAGCGCTGAGCATGGATCGAAAGATCGACAAGCTCGAATCGCGCCTGGGAGGCATCCGTGAAATGCGCTCCCTGCCTGAAGCGCTCTTCGTTGTCGATGTCCTGCAGGAAGAAACCGCGATTCACGAGGCGAACTTGCTGAAGATCCCCGTCGTCGCGCTTGTGGATACAAACTGTGACCCGAGCGTGATTGATTACGTCATACCTTCGAATGACGATGCTATCCGGGCCATCAAGCTCTTAACCTCGACCATTGCCGATGCGGTACTCGAAGGCAAGGCGATGCGCAAGGATGAAGAAGAACAGGTTCCCGGGCGCGAAGCTGAAGCGGTGGCAGCAGAACAGCTTGAGCTTAGCGATGAAGACCTGCTTGGAGAAGCGACGCTGGCGAAGCTGCAGAGCGGCGAGTTCGGCGACGAAAAAGCGTCCGAAGAAGAGCCTGAAGAAGAAGCCGAGGCTGAATCGGAAGGCGAAGCTAAAGACGAGCCAGATGAAGAAGACACGCCAGACGAATCCGACGAGTCCGACGAATCCGACGAATCTGAAGAGGATGAAGCTGAAGAGGATCAGGAAGGTGCGTCTGAAGAAGGTGGGACCGAAGAGGACCAAGAAGAACCTGATGAGGACGAGAACGATGAGGAGGAAGCCGAGGCATGAGTATCCCAGCCGAGGACATTAAAACACTCAGGGAGAAAACCGGCGCAGGGATCCTGGATTGCCGTAAGGCCCTCGAGGAAGCCGGAGGCGACATCGAAAAGGCGATCATCGTCTTACGCGAAAAGGGTATGGCTGATGCCGAGAAGCGCAGCGATCGGGAAACCAGCAACGGGATACTCGAGCTGTACAGCCACATCGGTGGACGTGTAGGCGTCATGGTCGAGGTGAATTGCGAAACGGATTTTGTCGCTCGCACTGAAGAGTTCCAGGAGTTAGCGCATGAGATCGCGCTCCAGATCGCGGCAATGTCGCCGCTGTGGGTTTCAGAGCAAGAGGTTCCGGAAGAGATCATAAAGACCGAACAGGATATTGCCAGGAAGCGTGCTCTGGATGAAGACAAGCCCGAAAATGTAATTGAGCGGATCGTCGAAGGGCGGGTGGGCAAATTCCTTGACGAGACCTGCCTTCTGCGCCAGGAATACATCCGGGATGAGTCAAAAACCGTCGACGAGCTTATCAAGGAAACGATCGTTTCCATCGGCGAAAATATCCACATTCGCCGCTTCGTGCGCTGGGAAGTCGGCGAGGAGATGGATTGAATTCAACGGGCCAACAGACGTTGGCCCGTTTGCTACTCACGGAGCGTGACCGACCGGGAGACCGATACAATGGCGGATGTCAAATACCGACGAATTCTGTTAAAACTTGGTGGCGAAGCACTCGCCGGTGAGAATGGGTTTGGAATAGACCCGAACCGGGCTGAAGAGGTCGCTGCCCTGGTCCAACGTGTTCGAGAGATGGGCGTTGAGGTAGCGATAGTTATCGGTGCCGGGAACCTCTGGCGTGGCCGTGAGGGTATTGAACGCGGGATGGAGCGTGCCACTGCTGATTATATGGGCATGCTGGGTACGGTCATTAACTCGTTAGCTTTGATGGATGCGCTGGAGCGCTCGGGCGCAGTGACGCGTGTCATGTCGGCCGTCGAGATGCGTGCGGTCGCAGAACCGTATATCCGCCGCCGTGCGATCCGGCATCTGGAAAAAGATCGCATCGTCATCCTCGGTGGCGGGACGGGCAATCCCTACTTCTCTACTGATACGGCCGCCGCCTTACGCGCCATGGAAATCGACGCAGACATCGTAATCAAGGCTACGAAAGTCGACGGTGTGTATGACTCGGATCCAGAGAAAAACCCGGATGCCAAACGCTTTGAATACCTGAAATACATCGACGCGCTAAACCGCAGGCTGGAAGTGATGGACAGCACTGCGATTTCCCTGTGCATGGATAATCAACTGCCGATCATGGTTCTCAATATGTGGCAGGAGGGCAGCCTCGAAGCGGCGCTGAGAGGCGACACGATCGGAACCATGATCGCCGAATGACGCGTTGACTGCCACGGCGCATAACGAAACCATACAGATTTCCCCCATCAGGTCTCCCAGCACCTGTTAATGCACGTTGACATCTCTTTTCCTGCCTGCGGGGGGCATGACCCTTTCT
>JASFUN010000144.1:0-5455 GCA_050050255.1 Anaerolineales bacterium
TTACAATGATAAGGGCGTCCAGTTTGTGGCAATCAACGCCAATGATGCCACCAAGTATCCTGACGACGATTTTGAATCCATGAAAGCGCGAGCGCTTGAGAAGGGGTTCAACTTTCCATACCTGCGGGACGGGACACAGGAAGTCGCCCGGAGCTATGGAGCGGAACGGACGCCAGAAGTGTTCTTATTCGACGCCGATCGGAAGCTGATTTACCATGGCACGATCGATGACAACTACGATAACCCCGATGCGGTCGAGTCAACCTATCTGCGGGATGCCATCGAAGCGGCGCTCGCCGGCAGAGCACCCGTGGTTCAGACGACACCACCGGTGGGCTGTACAATCAAGTGGAAGTAATTGATCCATCTCCCTGATGTGCATGATCAGCGCCGCATCGACGCGGCGCTTTTTCTATTCGACGGACTGGAACGTGAAAGGCGACGAATAGTATGGAGGTCGTGAAACTTTCAAGCCGTATTCTGCGTAAAGGCTGATAGAAAATGGATGTTGGGAGGAAAATGATGCTGCGAAAATCCTTGTTGATCTTGGGAATGTTCGCTCTGTTGGCCAGCGGTTGCACGATCTCTGTTCGTTACGAGGAGGGGTCGGGTGTCGTGGTTGAAGAGGACCGCATGGTAGACAGTTTCAATCGAGTTTCTTTTGAAGGGGTCGGCAAACTCATCATTATCCAGGGAGATGAGCAAAGCTTGAGGATTGAGGCTGAGGATAACATCCTGCCGCACGTCGATACAGCTGTGCGCGGCCAAACGCTGCAGATCAGCTTCGACACTGAGCGCTGGGAGAACATCATCCGCCCGACCAAGCCGATCCGGTTCTACCTCACCGTGACCGACCTGAATGCGATCTTCCTGTCAGGGCTTGGTGATATCGAGATACAGGATATCGACGTCGAGAGCCTGGACGTGACACTCAGCGGCGCGGGATCGATCTCGATCACTGGCTACGCTCATCAGCAGGACGTGAATGTGAGCGGGGCGGGCGCTTATGACGCCGCAGATCTCATGAGCGACGTTGCGGACATAAACCTGAGCGGTGCAGGCAGCGCCAAGGTGTGGGTTACCGAGAGCCTGGATGTGAACATCACTGGATTGGGCAGCGTCAGTTACTACGGTGATCCGCAGCTCGAGCAGTCGGTCTCAGGCCTTGGTAATGTCGAATCCCTCGGTGAACATTAAGCGTTCCTGACCCCAAACCCTTTTGTGGGTAGATACACCACCTGTTGCGGGTGGTGTATTTTTTTGACATCACAGCTGCAGCCCCAGCAGACCCTGGCGGTCGAGTGGCGCGGGTCCGTGACCTGGGTAAGAGAGGCCCGGGCCCAGATCTTTGACGAGCTTGAGGCTTTGTTCAAGTGCCTCCCAGTCTTGTGCGTAGAAGCGCTGGGCGTGTGGGACGCCCGTCGTTGACAATAGATCACCGGCGAAAAACAAGCGGTCGTCAACGAGCAAGCCGGAGGAACCCAGCGTGTGGCCAGGGAGGTGAAGCGCCTCTATCCGGGTTCCGAAATCGGGGAGGGACAGGCGGTCTTGAAAGACGATATCAGGTTCCACCGGGTCAACAGGCATCAGGCGTTCAACGAGGGGAAGCATCCAGGCGCTGATTCGGCCGCGCCCGCGCACCTCACCGAGCAGCGTCTTCCCGGCGACCAAGGGCTCTACGTCCTTCTCTTGAATCACGACCTGCGCGCCGGTAGCTCGCCTGATTTCTGCTGTTGAGCCGACATGATCATAATGAGCGTGTGTGAGGTATATCCACATAAGCTCTGTAATGCCAACCTCACGCAATCTGGACAAGATGCGTTTGCCTTCGCCCGGCATGCCAGCGTCGACCAAAATTGCCTTCTGCCGGTCCTGGATGAGGTAGGCGTTTGATAGCTTCAATCCGATACGGTGGACTTGGATCATTCTGTCTGGGAAGGTTGCCTCCGCGTTCACCTCCTGGCGACGATGCCGAAGGCTTCGGGAGCCCGGCGGATGTCTTGAAAGCCGACTTCATTCAAGCGCTGGATCACCCCGCTGGTTGTGCTGCGTCCTGAGGGCGACTCTGGGTTGCCGATGTAGTGGAACAGTCGTCCATTTTCTTTCAAGATGCGGTGTAACTGCGTGTAGAAAACGCTGCCGTAAAGATCCCCATCGAGAGCGATCGTGGGCGGATCGTGCAGGACGATGTCGAAGGTTTGCTCTTCGAACGACCCCACCATTTCATAGCTGTCGCCAACGCGACGCTCGATTCTGGGATGATCAAAGAGGCGCTTTGACCAGGGATTCAAGCGCGCGATCTCCAGAACTTCAGGATCGAGCTCAATCGTTATCACATGGTCTGCGCTTCTCACCGCTTCGATCGCGGTGTATCCCAATCCTGTGGCTGTATCGAGCACTACCCCGTGTAGAGGTTTGACCGTCTTGATCTTGCTGAGGGTGTCCTGAAGGGGATCGGTGTCTTTAATCCTATGCATCGGGATGCCCGAGACCAGCAGAGTAGGGGCCGAGCGGGTGGGCAGCAGGCTGTAGACTCGATTGAATTCCTCAGAAAAGGTGATGATCTTTTCGAAGTCGTCTTCCTGGACGAGAAAGCAACTGTTCTCATCTGCGTGGATCGCGTGAATCTGGTCCCAATAAAGCCGGACGTCATCACGCAAGATCACCTGATCCTCGGTCAATTGGACCAGCGATTCGGAAATTCCAAGATCGAGGGAGACGTAATGTTGCTCCGCGCCCTGTTCGTGAGCGTCAATCAACTCACCCGCTTGAAAGTGTGAGAGCACGATGGTCATGGGGAGATCGTTCTCTAAACGGTTGTCGGCCTGCTCTGGCATGAGGTTTTCCTGACGATCGCCACCCGCTGCATAGCTAATCCGCGTGGTTTAGCCCAATCCCGAACGTGATTGAATCTCGGCTCTGTACTCCGGAAAGTAGCGTTGTATGACCATCAAGTCGAATTCGCGCAGGATGCTAGTGTTCGGTTCACGCTCGAGCAAAAACTGGAAGGATTCGCGCAAGAGCCTCTCCGGAGAGATCTTACCCCCGGTGAGCGAATGGTAATCATCGGGCTGGATTGTGACAATATGCGCGCTAGTGTTGTCTGCGTCAACAGTCACCTTGAATTTGTTATTGGTGAGCTTTTCGATTGAGATCATGGCAGCCCCTCAAGTGCCTCAGCCTCGCATCTCCCATGAAGAAAGGTTTCAAGGGCAAAGTTGATTAGCAACTTCCAAATGTGGGCTCGGAGGGTTATTTTCGCGGAAATTCATCGGGCTAAATAGTCAATTCGATATTGCACTCCCGTAGCCTCCTCGCCCAGCGCTTCGAATGTGACCTCGAAGCCGTCAAATTCACCTTCGGCAATTCCAACCAGGGTCCCCGGTGAATCAGGGGTGATGTCCAAACTTGTAACATCGCCGTTGGGTGCCTCGACCGAAATGCGAACGCTGCCGCTTTCGACTGAGGCTTCGACAGTCACGTCAACTTGGTCACCGCCAAAAATAAAATCATCCTCGATGTCTTTTCCGAACGTACCGTTTAGGCGATTGAATTTGCCTTCACAAAAACCGACGCCTCCGTTGATCCGGCAATTTTCCCGCCCACCGACGACGCTCCCAGAGGTGCCTCCAGCGCAGGCAGCTATGAGGATCATCGCCAGCAGCAGCCAGGTCACCCGCACCGAGTTGCGCATTGATCTGCCTCCCCAATTTGTCTATGAAGGTTGGTGGAATTATGCTCGAGTCGTTCGGATACGCAAGTAGATCGATCTGTTGGGTGCCTGTGGATCTGGTCCGCAACCATGTTAGTATCCTGAGGCGGCAATGGTGTTTTAATTAACGCAGGACCGGAGCGAGAATTATTGATCGATAATACTCCCCATAGCGGATAATGAGTAGTTGCTTAGTTAAGCAAAGGAGCATTCAATGCCTGATGTTCATGCCCAAAGACGTGTAAACCAGAGCTTGCTTGGTCCAATTGAGAAACCAGTGCTGCTCTGGCTCGCCAGGCATACGCCAGCGCGTATCGGCTCAGATACGATGACGCTGGTAGGGATCGTTGGGACCGGGGTCATCCTCCTCGGCTATGGGCTCAGCCATCTGCACGCTTCATTTCTCTGGCTTGCAAGCGCTGGATTTGTAATCAATTGGTTTGGGGATAGCCTGGATGGAACACTGGCACGCTACCGAGACGCGGAGCGGCCGAAGTATGGCTTTTTCGTTGATCACCTTGTCGATGCTGGCAGCCAGGTCGTTATCTTTGTAGGTATGGGCATCTCACCCTACGTCCAACTAGATTACGCCTGCCTGGCACTGGCTGGCTACTTGCTCCTTTCTATCTATGCGTATGTGACCGCGTTTGTCACGGGGGAGTTCCGTATCTCGTACATCAAGCTGGGACCAACCGAAATGCGCCTGATCGCCATTCTGTTAAACACCGCTGTTTTTTTCTTCGGAAACCCAATCATCCCTATCCCGGGGTCGCCAACCAGCGCCTTCGATGCATTTGTCTTGTTGATCGCCGCGCTGTTGATCAGTGTATTCACGGTCGTCTCGATAAGAAAATCGCTGATCTTGCGCGCAGAAGAGATGGCTGCGCTCGGTTTGTCGCAGCCGGAAGAACAGGTTTGAAAAAACCCGCAAGAGGATAGGGTGCAGGTGCCAGGATGGTTGAAACCCTGGCCACGAATGAGTCGTATAGAGGGAAAGAGGTCTCCTTTAAGCGGAGGTAATTGCACAATCTGGGCTGGATGAGAGTCGAACCCAGGGCAAATTGGAGGGAATAACATGGCAGATGGACGGACGAACCGGACAAGTTTAATTTTCGGCGTGCTACTGATCGGGTTGGGGGCCCTGTTCCTGGTTGGTCAGCTTTTTCGGGTGAATATCTGGCAGTACGCCTGGCCTATGTTCATACTTGTGCCCGGAATCATCTTTTTTGGCATCACGATGTCGGGTGGTTCCAACTCGGCAGGCTTTGCGATCCCGGCAAGCATCCTCACGACGGTTGGATTGATCTTCTTCTTCCAGGCATTGACTGGCCATTATGCCAGCTGGGCGTATGCGTGGACATTGATTTTCCCGACTGCTGTCGGTCTGGGCTTGTTTATCATGGGCAGTCAGGGAGGGGATGAGTCGCTCAAGAAGCAAGGCAAAGGTTTCTTGCGCGCAGGCCTTGTGCTTTTCGTGATATTGGCTTTCGTGTTCGAAGCTATCTTCAGGATGGGGAATAACCTTTTCAGCCGGCTCTTCTGGCCGTCGGCGATCATTTTGTTAGGTGTGTACCTGATCCTGAGGCAGACCGGAATTTTTGGAGCTTCGAAAGCGAGCGTTGAGCCCCCAGAGGAAGTCATCGATGTGGAAGAAGTCCCCTCTGTCCACGGTGAAGATGAAGATCCATCTGAGGGCGAGGGATAAGCTTAGAAAAACATGATGTGGGAGAGTGTGAAGTGAAA
>JASFUN010000145.1:0-5423 GCA_050050255.1 Anaerolineales bacterium
CAAGTCGCCCGCCTGCTTATGCAGAACAGCGACCTGGTGGATGTCGACACGGGTGACCTTGGTTGGGACGCGGCATTATGGGCGGCACAGCGCGAAGCGAGCATGCTGTTTATCCGGCCTAATAGACGCCTGAAGCGAGCAGTCCCGGTGGAAACCCGAACGGAGAAAGACGGTTACGATGCAGCGGAAGGCCGTTCGCCGTGGGAGCCGGCCAACCCTTGGGATGCGTTTTACGTAGCGCTGCAAAGCCTGCCAGGTTCTCCGGAGAGCGTGCAGGGATACGTTGAAAGCATGCTGCACCTACAAGCCCCGGATGGCCATGTGCCGGCTATAACGGATTTTGCTTCGCCACAAAAAGGTTGGCTCCACCCGCCTTTGCTCGCACAGATGGCTCTCCAACTCTACCGAAAAACCGAGGACGTCGAATTCATAGATGCTTGCTTTCAAGCGCTGCACTCGTTGTTTAACTGTTGGTTTCAAGCTGAACATGACCGCGACATGGACGGCTTTCCTGAATGGGACCACGTCAACCAGGCGGGCTTTAAATCTTGGCCGGCATTCAGTCCGTGGTTTGAATGGTCGCAAGGCCTGGAGCTCTCCACTGCAGAGACGATCGATCTTGCCAGCCTGCTTGTGATGGAGGGCGAGGCGCTGATCGCGATGGCAATGCTGCTCGGATTTACCGATGCTCAGGAGGCAATCGGGAAGCGGGTCGGGTTATTGAAAGGACGAATCGAGGCGGCCTGGTCCGAGACTGACGGGTACAAGCACGTTGATTACTATCTGCACGAGAGCGTAGCCGGCAAACGCCTGGCTGTACGGCGGGGCGGGTTCACGTTAGAGGTCCATCGGGATTTCGATCCTGCTGTAAGGCTGTTGTTGCAGGTTGAGGGGCAGGAAGATAGGGCGCATGACCTCAAGATGCGGATATTCAGCCGGGGTCGCAGGGGCCCAAGCCGGGTGGAAAAATTCGACTACAGCGACTTCGCCTGGTTCCTTGACTGCGGTTATTTGACTACCGACAAGCCGAGCGCTGAGATTGAGAAGATCGAGGTGGAAGGTATTGATCGTAAGTTCAGGACGACGATTTCAACCGGCGATTACTCACGCGATGACGTCACGCTGCTTCTCCCGCTTACAGCCGGGCTGCCGTCCGACTCACGGGCCGATTTTATGGTGGAGCATGTGCTCAAAGACCCAGGGCGTTTCTGGCGCTGCGGCGGCGTCCCATCCGTGCCAGCAGATGATCCGGATTACGCAATTGCAGCAAATAAAGTCACCGGTTCCGTTCAAATGCTCAGGAACCATTGGCTGGCAGAAGGGTTGCTGCGTTACGGGTACAAGGAAGAAGCCGCCGAATTGCTGACGCGGTTGATGGGATCAGTCGTCAAGACACTCAGGGAAGAGCACTGTTTTTATGCAGAATATGATGCCGATGGGGAGGCTGTTCTACGTGAAAACGTCAGCGCTGCGGGCCTAGCGCCTTTCAGCTTACTGCTCAAAGTTCTGGGTGTTGAATTGATTGCCCCAAGAAAAGTCCGCATCAGACCTGGCCATGAACTTGGAAGGACCATCCGATTGAAATGGCGTGGCCTGGAAATTACCTGTGATCCAGAAGCTACACTCGTGAGATTTCCGGATGGCGGCGTTGTAGAGGTAACGGGCAGTCACGAGCAGATTGTGGAGCAGAGCAATTTGTCATAGATTGCTATAATTTGTTCACTGAGTTGGCCGCCTGAATGACAGCCGGGTTTTGGCGGTTGAACGCTTATCCGGAAAAGTATCAGCGGATAGACGGAGTGCAGAACACAGTGCGTCATGAGTGAACTTGTCCAAATTGAATCTCTGGTCCTGGAACTGCTCCTGGTAGTTTCGGTCGTGGCGATCATTGTCCGCCGTTTCAGGATCCCCTATACCGTGGCGCTCGTCGTCGCGGGGCTTGCCTTGTCCTTCCGGACGGGTCTGCAGATTGAATTGACTTCGGAACTCATCCTGGCGCTGCTTCTGCCCCCATTAGTTTTCGAAGCGGCATTTCACCTGGATTATGACAACCTGAAGCGCAATTTGCTCGTGATTGGGCTGCTGGCGATACCCGGTGTTGTGATCAACATGCTTATCGTCGGCGGCATCCTGAACCTGGGTCCCGGCCTGCCGATCGGGATAGCGCTCGTATTCGGCTCACTGATTGCGGCTACCGACCCGGTTTCCGTCGTAGCCATATTCCGGCGCCTGGGCGCCCCGAAGCAGTTGGAGGTGCTCCTGGAGGGGGAGAGCCTTTTTAACGACGGAACTGCCATCGTCATTTTCGGCCTGGCGCTCGAGATCGTCAGCGCCGGAAGCCTGGATCTGCCTGCCAGCATCATTGAGTTCGTGCGCGTGGCTGCCGGTGGCTTGATCATCGGTGCAAGCCTGGGATGGCTGTTCTCCAGGTTGGCGGCGCGCGTAGACGATTACCTGATCGAAACCACGTTGACCACGGTTCTGGCGTTCGGGGCTTATCTGGTCGCGGAGCAATTTCACCTCAGCGGGGTACTCGCTGTCGTTGCAGCCGGGCTTGTAAGCGGGAATGTCGGCGAACGCGAGATGTCACCTACGACCCACATCGTGTTGGTCAATTTCTGGGAATACCTTGCGTTCCTGGCCAACTCTGCTGTTTTCCTGCTCATCGGTGTAGATATTGAGATCGGCTCAATGCTGGGGAACGGGTCGTTGATTTTGTGGGCTATAGGCGCTGTGTTGGTGAGCCGTGCTGTCACAACTTACAGCCTCACCCAGGTGGAGCGGGCAATCCCTGATCGCTGGAGACACGTGCTCTTCTGGGGGGGTCTGCGTGGTGCGATCGCTCTCGCGCTGGCGTTGAGTATCCCGGCCGATTTCGGACCTGAACGTCAGATACTGATCGAGATGACCTACGGCGTGGTGCTCTTCAGCCTGGTAGTCCAGGGCATGAGCATGAACACGGTCTTGAAGCGGTTGGGTATTACGCTGAAAACTGAGGAAGAACTAGAGTATGAACGGCGGCATGCTCGTGCGATGGCTGCACGCGCCGGCTTCCGGCATCTTCAGGCGTTAAGTGAGGATGGTTTGATCTCCGCGCACACTTGGCGCACGATCAATCCGATGCTTCAACAGCGCATGGACGCGCTGGTGGGATCGGTGCAGGAGGTCATCAGCGAATCGCCAGAACTCGAAGCCGAAGAAATGGAGACCTCCCGGCGGGAGATGCTGCGCGCACAGCGCAGCATGTTGGGGAGCCTGCGGACGAGCGGAACCATATCGGAGGAGATCTTCGAGGAGCTAGTGACGGAGATCGATCAGGCACTCGCAGCAGACAAGGAGGCGTGGGGCGAGTATGCCGTGCAGGCTGTTGAGGAAGAAGATATTTGCCAGCTGCTGCTTGTAGTCGTGCAGTCGAGAGACCTTGAGTCGGCTTCAAATGCACTTGCGATCCGCGGGATCCAGGTGACCCGCATCCAGTCGATAGGCGGGTATCTGAGAAAACGGAATCACGTGCTGCTGTTGGGCATCCCTGAAGGCCGGCTCCAGGCTGTGCTTGAGACGCTTGAACGCGTTTGCCAGGAGCGGGTGGAGTATCTCTCGCCCCAGGACCTGGATGAAGAAACAGGTGAGCGCATGCCAGTCCGTGTGAAGGGGGCGACAGCCTTTGTCTTCGATGTCGAGCGATGTGAGGTTCTGAGATGAAACTGATGTTCGTGATCGTCCGCAGTGAGGACAGTGAGAACGTGATGGATATGCTGGTCGAGGCTGAATTCGGAGTGACACATGTCGCCTCAACCGGAGGCTTCCTGCGCAAGGGAAATGCCACCCTGCTTATCGCCACCGATGAAGAAAAGGTCGATGAAGCTATGGAAGTTATTCGGAACGCGACGACAGAACCGCAGGACAATCAGCGTCGGGCGACGATATTTGTGCTTAATCTGGAGTCTTTTGAGCAGCTGTAATCAGTCCCGCCCGGACGCCTAAGGATTTTGCTGCCACTCCGAACGTAGCAGGCCGTAGACTTTAATATCCTTGTACTGACCCCATTTCTTTACATGATGTCGCAGGCAGCCTTCGTAGCGCATCCCGGCGTTTATCATCACTTTCCCCGACGCTGGGTTGCCGGCGAAATGCTGGGCGTAGATCCGCTCCAATTTCCAGGTCTCAAAACCGAATTCGACGACCTTTCGTGCCGCTTCGCTTGCGTAGCCCATGTTCCAGTGAGGTTGTCCGACCCAGTAGCCCATCTCGGCCCGGTCGTATTCGCGCCGCAGCACGAGCCCGACAGCGCCCAGTAGATCCCCCTGTTCCTTTTGAGTGATTGCAAAATTAACGCCCTCATCCTGTAAATAGGATTGCGAGTGCGTTTCGATCCAGGCTACGGCCATCCGGGTTTCATAGGGGTGGGGAATTGAGAGCGTGGTGGCAGCGATAACTTTCTCCCCCACATAGCGAGCGACATCCTCGGCGTCCGCAACCCTAAAAGGGCGCAAAACGAGTCGCTCTGTTGACATCGTCGGGATTGTCTGGTTCATGGGTCATCCTTGTGGACCGGGGACGAAATCCACTCCTCATAGGCAGTGAAGTTGATCTCGTCCGGATCACCATCCAGCAGCGGAGCGAGCAGTTCATCCTCCCAGCGCAGCCAGTTTTCGGGATATTGGGCTTTTTTCTTCGGATTTGAAATCGCTCCCCAAAGCTGTTCCCAGGATTCGCGGGAAGAGTAAACCCAGATTGCGCTCCACTGACTTTCAGCTTGCCCTTTGATCCCGATCATGAAACGGTAGCTCTCAAGTCCGGGAAGGTCGAACAGTTCCAACTCTATCGCCTTACTGATCGCATCCGTTATATCCCGCGTTGTGATGCCGGGCTTGAATTGGTAACTGTGAATTGAGATGACTTTGCTCACGTTCAGATCATCCTTTAACAGGGCTTGGCCTCTATTGGCTGTGTTTGTCTAGCGGTGGAATGATTCGACCCGGTAAGTCTCGAAGCGCAGTTTGCCGGTTCTCCAGAAATTTTCTGGAAGCAGGGCTTTCCGGCATAGCAACGCCAGGAACTGTTCGCTATCCGAAACGCGTTCCCATACCTGGGGTAGAAAAGTCGCCCGTTTATTGCCAAAGTGCAGAATGACACCACAATGGTCTCGTTCAAGAGCCGCGGGCAGATTCAGCGGGTCATCGTACTCGAGCGGTTCTGGGTCGGAGAGGATGGATACTTCGATGTCAATCTTGTCCAGTTCATCGATCCGTATCGGCGGGAAGCGGGGGTCTCTTGAAGCCGCAGCGGAGGCGCGCAGAATGACATCCTGGGCGAGAGGGAAACATTTTTCTACCGTGCCGATGCATCCCCTCAGGTTGCCTGCATAGTTTATGGTAACGAAAGAGGCTCGTTCTTCACGCAGCGGAGGGGTTAATGATTCC
>JASFUN010000146.1:0-5408 GCA_050050255.1 Anaerolineales bacterium
CCCGCATTTCTTCTTCTTTGAGTTCAGTGAGATCGCGATCACCGAAGATAACGCTCTCTGCCGACATCTCACCTGGCGGTTGTGGAATCAGACGCATCACCGAAAGTACGGAGACACTTTTTCCACAACCACTCTCTCCGACGATCCCGAGCGTCTCGCCTTCTTCTACGTGGAATGACACCCCGTTCACAGCAAAAACAGTCCCTTCTTGCGTGTGAAAACGGGTTTTTAGATCCTGGACTTCAAGAACTTTCGGCGCCAATATAATCTGCTCCCATAAGGTCCATAGGATTACGGAACGTCCTAATCCTGCGCGTTGGCTATGTAATTGTTAGATATTAATCGTGAGAAAAGGCACAGAAGAGACGGCTGGTTTGGGTGAACGGGCCTCGATTCAGACATGGATGGTTTCTTCTGCCCCTAAAGTGGGGAGATTATACCCCAAACCCCATCCGCGTCAATCGGACCCGACACGCCTGAGCACGCGCTCTGTTCCTCTTCTCCTCTTCCTGCCGCTCCGCCGCCTGTCGGCTGATTAACCAACGGTTAGACAGAAGCGGGACTGCTTACAATTTCCTTTTTAAAGCCAAAATGACACCGTGCCTCGTCTTTCGGGCTCAATGCCACTTCCCCAGGCATCCAATAGGCATCTTATACCAGGCGACGAATATAGCGATTCTGCCTGATTCATGTCTCATAAACCGCCCTGATTCCATCATACCATCCCTGGTCTCTTTGATAGGTATTTGATCAAAATATTCTGCTTCTTCGAAGATACTCGATCAGCCTTGATCAGGTTCAACTTGTTTCGATTTTAATCCTGGCCTGCAGGTTCATCGATGACCCTATGTAGCAGCCGGCATGCCAGGAATTTAAATGACAACTACGTGACCAAATTAAATTGACCGATCCCGAATGGAAAGCTGTGCTGGGACATCGAACGCATAACCAGTGCCGATCCATACTCTCGATGATATAAAACTTCGTACTTTTCATATCCTCTCGAAGTCATCATCGGCTCAAATATCAAATCGAGAGGTCGTAAGAGCAGATTATCCAGCACCCACCGCGATACTGCATAAATATGTGCCCAGACAGAAACAGGTTCTTGGGAGTAGCTCAGTCTCTGCATGATCGCCTGCTTGCCATCGCGCGGCGGCTGCACGGCTGCGACCCAGTTCTTCAGCCATCGATCGAGGTAGATGTCCATTGGATCAGGGGGAAGAAAATTAACCTGCTTCATAAAATACCTTGAGCAAAGCCTCTTCGTGCACGCCTAACTTTTTCTTAAGCTGCTTGCGAGCATAATACAAACGCGATTTTATCGTGCCAGCCGGGATTTCTAAGACTTCGGAAACTTCCTGTATCGAGAGATCGTTGATGTAATACAGCACAACCACCAGACGCTGCTGGATCGGAAGCGACATGATCGCCTGTCTGACCCATTGCCAGGTTTCATCGCGCTCGGCAAGTGCATGTGGAGATGGCCGCTTGTCAACGACAAATCGATCGGTGATATCCCGCACCAGCCGCAGCCAGCGGTTTCGTTTTTTCAGCCAGGTGTAGGATAGGTTGGCTGTCATCCTGTATAGCCAGGGTTCCAGGGGGCGTTCGGGATCGATATGATCTGCGAAGCGGTTCAAACGCAGGAAGACTTCCTGTAACAGGTCTGATGCCATCTCGGGATCGCCAGAGATGGCCAGTGCAGTACGGTAAACAAGGTGGCGATGGCGATCATAGAGATCGCCTAAGGAGTCGAGGTCCCCCTCCTGCAGTCGTAGGACCAGCTCTCGGTCGATTGTTTCCGCCGTCACGAAGTACCGCCTTTTGACCCTTCTACTCTATCAATTAAATACTGACGAAAGCACAATTTGGTTCAATGATACCTGTTCGGATACCCTTTTCATCTTACGGACAGCTCGCGCTAGAGTCAAGCATTTCGATGTTCCATAATGTGCTCGTAGCTGTGCCGTCGATCTCCAGTCCGCACATCTCCGTATCAGAGACCACCCACCTAAGTGGTTGATAAAGCGGTAATGCCGGCAGGCTTTCATTTAAGAGCCGCTGCGTTTCATCCGCTGCTTCCTGGTAGCCTTGCGTTCCCGGGAGGGAGAGCAAGAGCTTCTGGCAAGCCTCGTCATAAGGACCTGAACTGAAACCGCTTGCGTTGATGCCGTAAGGCTGTTTGTTGGAGGGAATTTCCCAACTGGCAAACATCTCACAAAGCGGCGAAATCCAATCTGGCCAGGACCAGATCACCATGTCAAACTGCCGGCCGAAAATAGGGCCATCGGGCCACGGCTGTGCAAGTTCATCTTGCGGGATTGCGTTCACAGCGGTTTCGATGCCGCAGGCTTCAAGGTCACCAGCGACCAATCCCGCCACTTCCAGCATGTCTTCTGTGTCCGCAGCAGCCACGGAAACCGAGAATGGCGTGGCCATCCGCACCCCGGAGACCCCAAATGCCACCCTCGGCGATTCGGGCTGCTCCTCATCCAGGACCCAGCCAATTTGCTCGAGGCTGGCCTTGCCGGCTTCCGGATCGTATGGAATCATCGCAACCTCTTCGGCGAGATGGGGGTTGCCCACACCCAGGTATGAAGCTGGAAGATCCGCAGACGTGCCAATGAGTGCCGCCTGGATCGCAGAGCGGTCTATGCATTGGGCCAGAGCTCTGCGAGTGCGTCCATCCTGGAAAAATGCGGGGCGCGCGCTATCTGTCGAGGAAAGGTTAAAATCCAGACGAACTATCTGTGCATCCAGCGCGGACCAAATTGCGACCCTGCCGTCCTGCTGTAGGCTTTGAGCGCTGGGAAGATCGCCGGGGTCCAGCAGCGTCTCGTCGATAAAATCACATTCATCCGTGAGGATTTGCTGCAGCGCGTTGTCGCCGCCGCGGTCGAGAAAACGGAAGGTGACTTGGTCGTAATAGGGTGAGTGCTCTGGATCGCTGCTGTAGAGCTCGTTTGGGATCAAGGTCAATTCACCAGGCTCCCACGCAGACATGACATAGGGGCCCCACCCGATCGGCATGCGGTTGGCAGCATCTGCATCCAGCAATTCACCAACTTGATAGCTTCCAAGGATATGCTCGGGCAGCGGCGTCCAGAAATTCGTCATGTAATCGCTGTCTATGAAACCCGGAACCCCTACCCAGCGGATTGTACGCTCGTCTAACACGCGGTAATCCGAGGTTCGATCCACGAGGAACTTGGTCGTGGGGAGCTCTCCACTGCGATCGAGGCTGTAAGAGTAGCGCGAATCCGCCGCCGTCAGCGGCTGGCCATCCGACCACACAACGCCTTCGCGCAGCCGGAATTCAACGACCATTTGATCCATCTCAACCTCACCGCCCGAATAAGTCGCCAGACAGTCCGGGGCATGGCAGTCGCCAGGGATAAAGCGATCGCCTACGCGCAAATTCTCTGGCTGCAAAGTCAGCGGGTTAAAGAAAACCTCATTCTCACGCAGCGTTACAGGCTGCAGGGTGACGCCGCCATTCTCCAGTGTCGGTAGATCATCAAGGATGACCGGCTCAACGCCGTAATTCAGCAGGTCGATGGGTCCATCGTAGATAGCTTGCAATATGGTGTGTGCCACGGCGCTGCCCTCACCATAAAGCACTTCGGGATGGTAGATAAAAAGCGACTCGGGCTCCTGGGCAACACACGCGATCAGCGTCTTGGGAGCCGGGGGCAAGGGTGTGGGGACAAACGGCGTTTGCGTTGCTGGTTCAGTTGGTTGGAATGTGAGCGGTATGTCATCCGTTGATGGCGCCCGGCATGCGCCCAAAACGGCTATGCAGGAGATACAGAGCGCTGCGATAAATGTGTTTCGGAGTTGTGACATGTCGGTTTCCCCCTTATGGATGAAGTGAACAGGGATCAATCTTCTTCCTCCAGATAAGTCCGATCTTCTTCGCTCAGCGGATATGAATCGAGCAATTCTGGTCGCCGTTTCAGCGTGCGTCTGAGCGACATTGCCCGCCGCCATCGCTCGATACGAGCATGATCCCCGGAGCGGAGAACCTCCGGCACCTCCCACCCGCGGAAGTCAGCCGGGCGTGTGTAATGGGGGTGCTCCAGGATGCCCTGGGCGTGTGAGTCCTTTTGGGTAGCTTGAGCGTCCCCCAATACGCCTGGCAGCAGCCTTGCTACCGCGTCGATTATGACCATCGCAGGGAGTTCACCCCCGGTCAGCACGTAATCGCCTATGGATATCTCATCGGTAGCGAGGTGCATACGAATGCGCTCATCAACACCCTCATAACGGCCACATAAGAGCGCCACCTGCGGGGTTTCAGCCAGCGCGTCGGCGACCTCCTGATCAAATACCCGCCCTTGCGGGGTTAGAAGGATGATGGGCACCGACTTTGCCTGTTCGCCCAGAACCGCTTCAACGGCGCGGAACACGGGTTCCGGCTTCATGACCATACCTCCACCACCACCGTATGGTTCATCATCGGTTGTGCGGTGCCTGTCCGTAGTGTAATCGCGCAGGTTATGAAGCTGGACCTTCAGCTTGCCTGATTCCTGGGCCTTGCCGAGGATGCTGGCGGAGAGATAGGCCTGCATCACCTCTGGGAGCACCGTGAAGACGTCGAATCTCAAGCAGAAATCCTCTTCTGGTCTCAATTAAACCATCGGACCTTCGCGCAGCGCGAAAGCACTTGGTCAGGTCTCGATTATAACTTCGAATGCATTCCATATTAAGCGACGGTCAGATAATCATCTTGAAATCGCAAGGGTACCTGCCGGGATGATCATCCTGCGTGTTCATGCTGCGAAAGCCACCAACGCACGACTTTTCTGGTCGCCTGGAACCCCAGCTCTGGGATCTCATCGGACCCAAAAAATCGAGCATCCGCAGCGTCGTCATGCGCTTCAAGGCGCCCGCCGACCACATGCGCGTGGTAGACGATCACAATGCTCGCCCCGCGCTCATGTTCACGCCCATAAATCACGTCGAAAAGTTCCCCGATCTCAACGACAAGGCCCGTCTCCTCCAGTACCTCGCGCGCCGCTGCCTGGCGCGGATCTTCTGCGGCCTCAACAAAACCAGCCGGTAAAGTCCATGTCCCTTGCAGCGGCATCATCACGCGTTTGACAAGCAGGATCTTGCCGTCCCATTCGATCAAAGCACACGCTGCGACTTTGGGATCCTGGAAGTGCACCCTGTTGCAGGCAGGACAGACAGCACGCGGCCGCCCGAAGCGCGTATGGATCTCTACTGCTGCACCGCACTCGGGGCAGAATTTGATCAGGTCGTCCACGATCAGGTTAACCGTCTGCGGAATGTGATCGTGAGCACGCTCAATAGGATGAAGAGCGCCCCGGTGATGACCTGCAGCCAACGCAGCGGCGAAAGCCTGTACGCGGCAGCCCGTTCTGCACCCTCAAGATTGCCTG
>JASFUN010000147.1:0-5386 GCA_050050255.1 Anaerolineales bacterium
TGACAGGTAATCAATCGTGCGATCCGATGTCAGTCGCTTTCAAGGTCACGCAAGCTAGAACGTCAAAGTCATCTTTGCGCCTTCCGCATCCATCAAGAAGGAGGGCGCGTTTTTGATCACGATGCGATTGTCGCGCAGGTCCGCTGGATCGATATCCTTGTTTTCGAGTGCCAGCTCACAGAGGATGATCTCGCCGCCCTGCTCGAGGATCGTATCGAACAATTCCACCGGATTCGGCAGACCTTTGGGCGTACCAAACTTCTCCAGCTCGCCTTTCAGCAGAGCATGTGCGCCGCCTGGGCAGAAGAAGAGGATCACTTCATTGTCCAGTGCGACCCCAGACGATCCCATGATGAGCGTTGGCATGACATGGGGAGCATCGGCGTGGTTGCAAACAACTACCATTTTTTCACTCATATTGACCTCCTTTTGATCAATAAAACTCGGTTGATTTCGCGCATCATTATGCCGGCGCAGCGGCACCTTCGACGCTTCGGCTAACTTCCTTCGCTCTCGCCTTTACCTCTTCAAAGTAAATCGCCAGCGGTCGGTAATAGAGGTGCGACCATTTTCCAAAGGGCACCTCCAGTATTAGCATAGGTGCCGCAAAGGCCAGGTGCACCACGTAGGTGATGTACGTCGCCATCGGGAGACCTACATATCGGAAGCTGTGCTGAAGTATTCCGGTTACGGACACGGTGATGAGCAAGATCGGGAAAATCCAATCGCTCAAATGCGAGAAACGATGAAGCTGGAAATCCTTACGGATGCGCCCCCAGATCGCCTTGCCGGCACCCAGGAGAATAACTGCGGTGGCGTAGTACCCCAGCCAGCGCTGCGGATGGTAGACGGGATAGATGTTATCCGTTTGGAACCAGGGCAGGAAGAAGACCACCATGACCAGCATAGTTACGTACCCCGATACCAATAGCATGTGGCTGATCCAAACTAACTGTTTCCTACGGCGCTCTTTCCGATCTTCCTCGTCCCTTGCGCAGTCAGACCAGGTCCTCTGGGTCACGAAGTGATAGATAATGTGCCAGGCTTCGCTGATGTAGATCGTTAATGGCACTTTCTCGCCATCTCCACTCCTCATCACGGATTGATGCATGCGCAGGACATTCGTCCCGACGAAGAACAGCAGCCCGCCTGCCATAATCCAATCTGCGATGTGGATCATATGGACCGGGGCGAAGGAGTTTAACGCGACCCTCTCCGTGATGATTGGTCCGTGAAGGAACGCAAACGCCAGGACGACAAGCAAACCAACGGCAAACATTGAGCCCAATTCCCATACCTTAGAGGTGTAGAACTTCTGGGCGAGTCCTGTCCAGTCATACTTCGCGGTAAGCCAACGGCGAGCAGCCATCATCGTCTCTGCTGGCTCAGCCTCCTTGGGACAGGTTTGTGTGCAATCGCCGCAGTAATAGCACAACCATGGATCCGTACTGGAAAGCAAACGGTCGCTTAACCCTAGCTGCGCCAAGCGGATCACATCCCGGGGGAATAGATGGCCTTCATCCGTCAGCGGACAAATCGCGGTGCAGTTACCACAATTGAAGCATTTCTCGATACCGACTGCGCCAAATTCCTTAAACTCATTCAGGATCGATGGATCCACGCGCTGGCCCATGCTCAGGACTCCTTTACCAGCTGGTAGGTATAGTAATCGCCGTCCATACTCATCTCTTCTATCAAACCGTACTTTTTCATCGCCATGACGTGCCACAGCACAACCTGACTGGGAAGTTCTGTAGCCTGCGCAGCGGCCGGTATGGTCAGCGCTTCATCCTTCACGGCCGCGCTGATCGTGCGCCGGATCTGCTGCTGCTCCTTAAGCAGCTGGCGCGTTTGCTCGACCGTCTTCTTGTGTTGCTCTCTAAGTGATTTAAGCAGCTGGGCGCGGCTCGATTTTTCTGCATTCTCGCTCATACTTCGACCTCCGCGTGGGTTCCATATTCAGCGCCGATTGCGGCTACCATCGATTGATACTGCGCCAGGGTCCATCCCTGAACATTGATGGCGCCATGCGGACAAGCACTAACACAGGCGCCGCAGCCAACGCAGTTCGCCGGTGTAACAGCTGCCACCATACGCTCATGCCCATTGCCTGAGAACGGCTGCAGAGCAATGGCGTCCTCATAAGCACATACTTCGACACATTGGCCGCTGCCCTTGCATCGCTCGGGATCTACTGCAGCGACGAATGGTTCCAGTTCAACCTGCCCCAGACCTAAAAGCACCGCGACTTTCGCAGCCGCCGCTTCAGCCGCCGTGCAGCTCTCCTGAATGTTCATCGGGCCCTGGGCGGTTCCGGCGAGAATGACCCCCGGCACGGAGGTTTCCACCGGCCGCAGCTTGGGATGCACCTCGAGCAGGAAGCGGTCTGTACCTTTCGAGATCTTCAGCATCTGCACAATATCGCTGACATCACGCGGCATCATGCCGACAGCAAGTACAACGAGATCGACCGGGATCTCCAGTTCTTCGCCCCAGGTGAGGTGATCCTTCACCTCAACAAGGACAGGATGAGCATCGTCTGCGGCTGCTTCGTGCACGCAGGGCTGTTCCTCCGCGATGTAACGGACGAAGCGCGCCCGATCTTCCAGCGCCTGCCGGTAGTATTCCTCGTGCCCGCGTCCATACGTCCTGATATCCTGATACAGGTCATAGATATTCAATTCCGGGAATCGATCGTGGATCTCGTTCAACATATGCAGGGAGGCTGTACAACAGAACCGTGAGCAGTAAGTGTTTACCTCGCCGTCCTCCTGCGGTTCATGTACTCCTTCAACCTGACGGCTACCTACGCAGTGGACCAAGGCCAAGCTCGTAACGGGGTGATCGTTCCAGCTGAGCGGCTCACCTTCCGGTAGCATGGCGAGGTGGCGGATCAGCTGAGGCAAGGTGATCACTTCCGGCAACTGGCCGTATCCGTACTCGCCCTGGTGTGGTTCGTAGGGGTCAAAGCCAGTTGCGAGCACGATCGCGCCGACGTCGAGATCCAATTTGCGAGGCTCGTTTTTCAAGATCAACTTGTCTCCGTTCACGCTTAGCTCGAGCAGATTCCCGTCTACGTTATCCCAATCCACAGCCGGGGTCTCCGGGTAGCAGCCTGGATAGGCGCGATAGACAAGCTTGCGCTCAGTCAAACCGTAATTGAACGGATCCGAGATGGTCTGCTCACAAGCCTGCATGGCAGCCTCTCCGGTCTCATCCGAAACGCCGCGCGTATCCTGCATAATCCTGACCTGGAAGTCCCCTACGTACCCACTGACTTGCTCCAGCCTCGCCTGAGTCAGTATGGTGATCTTGGGATGTTGGACGACCTCCCGGATGAGACCTTTGAGCAGCTGACGTGCATCCTCGCCTGTAGGAAAGATCGTGCCAAGCTGTGCTACACGGCCGCCCAGGAAAGGCGTCTTCTCGATCAGCGTCACATGAATGCCGTTGCGGGCAATATCAAGTGCGCTGCGCAGCCCAGCAATCCCACCCCCGATGACGAGCGCGTGCTGCTGCGCCTCCAACCGGATCGGCTGCAATGAATCGAGGAGCCTCGACTTGGCGATCCCGGTCGCCATCAAACGTATCGACTTATCGGTGGCACTCTCAGGATCTTCCTTATGAACCCAGCTTGATTGCTCACGCAATCCGACGTGATAGTAGAGATAGGGATTCAACCCCGCTCGCTCAAGCGTGTTACGGAAGGTCAATTCGTGCAGGGAAGGTGCGCAAGCTCCGATCACGACCCTGTTGACACCCCGCTCGCGGATATCTTCTTCGATCAGCGCCTGGCCTGCATCTGAGCACATCGACATGTTCGTGCGTGAGACGACGACGTCCGGCAGTTCAGATAGGGTTTTCGCAACGCGCTCACAATCGACTACATCACTGATGTTGCCCCCACAGTAACATGTGTAAACACCGATGCGAGGCCGCCCATCTCTGGCGGATGGTGACTGCAGTTCTTCCCGTCTCGGTTCAGTAATCTCAGGCATAAAGCGGTTCCTCTTTGATCGTTGTTTCTGATATGGGGCTTTTCCTGCGGTAGCCCTTGCTTCGCAAGAACGCCGCTGTTTCAGAGGCACAAGCACTTGCCATCATGATGCTGTCCACGATATCCATCGGACCCAGCGCGGTGCCTGTTGCGAAGATGCCCGGCTGATCCGTCAGCGTAGGCGAGCTGTTCACAGACGGCGAGGCGATGAAGCCGTCCTCGTCAATCGAAACGCCGTACATCGGCTGTGGATCGTATCTGGGGAGCATACCTACAGAGAGCACAACGAGGTCATGGGCGCTGGTCAACAAACGGGGAGCCTCATCGACGACCTCAACGTGCACTGAAGGATTATGGTTTTCGTCTTCAGTGATCCTGGAGACTTTCCCTTTGACAAACTCAATCCCCATCGCCTTGGCATTCTGGTAGAACTGCTCGTATCCCTTTCCGAAGGTTCGGATATCCATGTAATAGATCGTGATGTCGGCAAGGGGCAGCGCACCGGAAAGCAGCTGGGCTTGTTTGATGGCGTACATGCAGCAGACCCGCGAGCAGTATTCGATTCCCAATGTGCAATCTCTGGAACCCGCGCACTGGACGTAGCCGATGGACATCGGTTCCATCCCATCACTTGGTCTGAGCACGTGGCCGTACGGCCCCGTCGGCGCGAGCAGACGCTCCATGAAGAGAGCGTCGATGACATTCGGGAACTTACCTCCTCCGTACTCTGCCTTGGCGTCCTTGGAAGTGGTTTCGAAACCCGTCGCCAGGATTAGTGCGCCCGTATCCAGTTGGATATGTTGGTCCTCCTGGCTGAAATCAATCGCCTCCACAGGGCAGGCTTTCTCACATTTGCCACACAGAAGGCAATGCTCAATGTCAAGCACGGCATACTGCGGGACCGCTGTTGAGAACGGGACGCGTATGGCACGGTGAGCGCCGTAGCCGAGATCGAACGGAGCAGGGACGTCGATTGGGCAGGCATATTCACATTGACGGCAGCCCGTACAGGCTGCTTCATCCACGTAGCGCGGGTGCTTTACCAAATGCGCACGAAAGCCATCGCCGTTGCGCTCGAAAGACTGCACCTCCGTGTAGGTCATCAATTGTATTTTTTCATGGTGAGCCACTGCGGACATCTTCGGGGTGGTGATACAGCTACAGCAATCGAGCGTCGGGAATACCTTGCTCAGCGCGATCATCTTCCCGCCGATGCTTGGCTGTTTCTCTACCAGTGCCACGTTGTAACCTTGATCTGCGAGGTCGAGGGCGGTCTGCATCCCTGCGATCCCACCGCCCACCACTAATGCGTCCGCGCGCATTCCATTATGTTTCATGCCCACTCCTTTTACCTTCCAGCCATCGTCGCCGGCCGCCTAGCCAGCAGCC
>JASFUN010000148.1:0-5364 GCA_050050255.1 Anaerolineales bacterium
GTGCGCATCGCCTTGCGAAGTCAACAGATCATCGCTCACGAATCCGGCGTGGCCAACACCGTGGACCCTGTCGCCGGCTCCTACGCCATCGAAAATCTGACTGAAACGATTGAGGATGAAGCGATGCAATACCTCGACCGTATCGCCGAGATGGGGGGAGCCCTCCGGGCAATCGACGCTGGATTCATCCAACGTGAGATACACGAAGCCGCTTACGAAACTCAGAAGAAAATCGAGGCGGGCGAACAAGTCGTCGTCGGGGTTAACGCCTATCGATCCGATGTGCAGGTCAAGTTGGAGACCTTGAAGGTCGATCCTGCGATTGAGCACCGACAACGAAAACGCCTGCAGGACCTGCGCCAGAGCCGTAATGCTGATGATGTCGAAGCACAGCTTGGGGAAATCGAGGAAGCCGCATCAACAGACGCGAACTTGATGCCCCATTTCATCACCGCTGTCGAAAGCGGGGCCACTTTAGGGGAGATCTGCGACCGCTTACGAGGCGTCTGGGGGGAATACCGACCTCCTTCGACGCTCTGAAAGTAGCTGCGGTCTATACGTGTTGTAGGAGCTTTACCATCCTGCAAAAAGACGTAGAATCGTATCTGGATTGAAAAGGAGGTGTAGATGGGCAGGATCAAACGCATCAATCATGTTGCTATCGTGGTTGAAAATATCGAGGACACGCTCCATTTCTGGCGTGATGCCCTTGGTCTGGAGCTTGCCCATGTTGAAGATGTTCCCGATCAGGAGGCCGTCGTCGCCTTCTTTCCCGTCGGCGAAGCCGAGGTTGAACTGGTCAAGCCAACCACAGAGGATAGCGGCATCGCCCGCTATTTAGACAAGCGCGGCCCCGGCGTCCATCACATCTGCTTCGAAGTCGATGACATCGAATCCTGCCTGGAAATACTCAAATCAAGGGACATCCGCCTCATCAACGAAGAAGCCATCGTGGGTACCGGCGGTAAACGCATCGCCTTCATCCACCCGGAAAGTACGCATGGGGTGCTGGTTGAGCTGTATGAGCTAACCCCTGAGGAACCACAGATCAGGCTGGAGCGGGCGCGCACTTTAGCCGACCGGGCTTTGGCTCAGGGCCAGGTCGCAGCGGCAGGTATGGTCGGCTTCCTGCGGGCACTGCGATCCGAGGTGGGTCGCTGACCGACAAGAGCTATCGATATCTGGAACAAGGCTGCAGTCGGAACCTTCTATCAAAAAACACCCCTGGGGGTGTTTTTTTCAGTCGGAAACCCGCAGAACCTCTCCCTGCGTGATCTGCTTGAGCAGCTCTGGCTGCAGTCGGAAGACCGCGTGAGGTGTCCCTGCGGCCGCCCAGATCACTTCGTGCTCGAGCAGGTCCTCATCGATCAAAGCATCAATTTCCACAAGATGACCGACCGGCGGCACACCTCCGATCGAGAAGCCGGTAACCTCGCGGACGTAGTCTGCATCGGCGATCTCCACCCTTTCCCCCAGATGTAGCTCGATCAATTTTTCATCGACACGGTTCGACCCGCTGGCGATCACCATGACCGGATCGCCCGAAGGCACTCTACAAAAAATCAGTGACTTCGCAATCTGACCCACCCCGCAGCCCACAGCTTGCGCGGCTTCCTTCGCAGTGCGCGTGCTGGCCGGTAATTCCACGACCTCCAGCCGAACGCCGATTTTGTCAAGTGCTTCTTGAACCCGGCGTGCACTCGCGCTGAGTTCGCTCGAATTATTGTCCATGCCTCTCACCTGCCTTAGCGCGGATTTATTTGATTTTAACCCAAAGCCCCGCCAGAACTGGCGGGGCAAGGGTGAGGTAACGGCTGGGAGTAGCCGATTACTTCTGCATTGAATTTGTATCGTTGACCTGCTCCATCTGTGGTTGGAACCGTTCTGCGACGATATGGGCGACGATCGCCAGGCTGCCGGTCAATCCCAACCCCGCCGCAATGGCAGTGTTGCTGTAAAGGATGATCATCAGCGGTGTCATGAGCACAAGCGACGATCCAGACCCAGCTTCTTCCATCATTCCCGGGGCGAGCAACGCCGCCATTAAACCAACCGGTGCAAAAAGCAGATAGCCAATATTCAACAGACTGCGGCTCAACACGGTGGCGAAAACGCGCCTCACGGTCACATAAAGGAATCCGCTTAACACGCCCGCCAGGAAGAGTCCCATTGCGTGTGAAGCGAGACTAAGCCCGGCAGGTAGATAATCAAAATGCATCGCTAAGAAACCTAAACCTATAGCCGGCCAGGCCAATCCAAGTAAGATGATGCTCAATCGGGTTTTCTTATCCATGGTTTTCTCCCATTGCGGCTGACCGGCAAGGTGCGACCAGCCGCGAACTCACCCTATCTGACACCATTTTTACATATATCTGGATGAAATTGTTCGCTCTGTAAGCAACTTGCAAGGTGATCCGATGGCTCGAATTTACACAGAGCACACCGGATCCACATGCTATAATCCACAGCGTTATGCGGTTGCCAGAGGAGATGATGGATGTTCGATAAGGAACAGCTCAAAGCCTTACGCGAAGCCATTGAAAAGTGGGAGGAAACCACGCTTCAAAACAGCCTCGCAAAACGACCCGAGAGGCGTGACGATTTCATCACCACTTCCTCAGAGCCAGTGGATCGGCTGTACACACCGCTCGATATCGCTGAGATGGATTACATGCAGGATATCGGGCTTCCAGGCGAATACCCCTACACACGCGGCATCCACCCCACGATGTATCGCGGCAGGCTCTGGACCAAACGAATGTTCGCCGGTTTTGGAACTGCAGAAGAGACCAATCAGCGCTTCAAATACCTGCTGGATCAAGGTCAGACCGGTCTCTCGATTGCCTTCGACCTGCCCACGTTGATGGGCTACGACAGCGATGCGCCGGAGGCGTTAGGAGAGTTCGGCAAATGTGGTGTCGCGGTTTCATCACTGAAGGACATGGAGATCCTGCTGCAGGACATCCCGCTCGATAAGGTGTCCACCAGCATGACCATCAATTCTCCTGCGGCCATCATCTGGGCTATGTACATCGCCACGGCTGAGAAACAAGGCGTCGAGTCAGAGCTCTTGCGCGGCACAACCCAGAACGACATCCTCAAGGAATACATCGCTCAAAAGGAATACATCTTCCCCCCTGAGCCGTCAATGCGCCTCGTTGTGGACACGATCGAGTATGGCACAGAACACTTGCCCGCCTGGAACACGATCTCCATATCGGGTTACCACATTCGCGAGGCTGGCTCGACAGCTGCGCAGGAACTTGCCTTCACGCTGATCGATGGCATGGAGTATGTGCGCTGGGCGGTCGACCGCGGTCTTGACGTTGATGATTTCGCCCCCCGGCTTTCCTTCTTTTTCAACGCCCATAACGATTTCTTCGAGGAGATCAGCAAGTACCGCGCTGCTCGCCGCATATGGGCTCGCGAGATGAAGGATCATTTCGGGGCAGAGAACGAGCGTTCATGGTTGATGCGCTTCCACACACAGACGGCCGGGGTCAGCCTCGCTGCACAACAGCCCGAAAACAACATCGTCCGTGTCGCTATTCAGGCACTGGCAGCCGTGCTCGGCGGTACCCAGTCCTTGCACACCAATTCGATGGATGAAGCCCTCGCACTGCCTTCTGAACACGCCGTGACGATCGCGCTCCGCACACAACAGATCCTTGCAGAGGAATCCGGCGTGAGCAACACTATCGATCCGCTCGGTGGCTCATATTTCGTCGAGAAGCTAACGAACCAAATCGAAGCTCAAGCCCGGGATTACTTTAATCGCATCGAAGAACTTGGCGGGGTTCTACCCGCGATCAACGCCGGCTTTTTCCAGCGGGAGATTCAGGAAGCTGCGTATCGCTACCAGCGCGAAATCGACGCCGATGACCGCTACATCGTTGGCGTGAACGCGTACGATGACGACGAGCCAATCAATATCCCCCTGCTGGAGATGGACCCAGAGGGTTATAGAAGGCAGGCAAGCAGGCTGAAGCGACTGCGGGACGAACGCGACAACGCCGCCGTCGGTCAGGCGCTCGATCGTCTGCGCATCGCATGTGAGGGCACCGAAAATACGATGCCTTATATCCTCGATGCGGTCCGCCAATATGCGACATTGGGCGAGATCGTCGACGTGATGCGCGCCGTCTTCGGGACCTACCAGGAGCCTTCCTGGCTGTAGACGCACATCGATCGTTTTCAACTTGCCCGTCGGCTTGCTTGGCAAGCCGACGGTGCTTTAATCAACCCCACATGGATAACAAACAAAACAAGGAGATTCCTTTGTCAGCGAAAAATAACCCTCCTCTGGCTCTCTCCGGCTTGATCCTGGTGCTCATCAGCGTTATAGCTTCAGGCTGCAATCTTTCCAAAACGGTGGAAGCTGATCAGGTCGCCACGTCCGTGGCTGCGACGCTGGGCGTGCAGCCTGTTCCTATCCAGGCGACCGTGACCCCGACGACACACACGGAAACGCCGACCAATAACATGGGGACGGTAAACGGCACGGTTTGCTACCCGGCTGAACCTCCCCTCCCGCCTCTTACGCTCTACTTTGAGGACGTCAACAGCGATGAGTTGATCATCTCAGAGCATACCGACGGAACCGGCAGCTACTCAATAGAGCTTCCCCCTGGCACCTACGTCGCCTACGCCTGGCGCGAAGGTTTTGAGCTCGGCGGCAGCTATTCCGAGGCGGTCCCCTGCGGGCTATCGGTCAGCTGCACCGATCACAGCTTGATCCAATTTCAAGTCCCGGCCGGGGCAAATGTGTCGGATATCGACATCTGTGACTGGTACGGGCAACCAGGCGACGTCCCCACACCAGCAGGGCTGGTCAGCCCAACGCAAACGACCCCCACCGAGACCGCGACAGCGCCTCGCGGCGGCGTGAGCCTAAACTGCGATGGAACCTACCAGCGCCTGCGCATTACCGACCAGGGTGCCAGCGGTAAGACAATCTCAGTTGATGACTGGGATGGCTCCGATTGGGTAAATGTCTGGAACATGGCTAGTGGTGATCCAAACCTTCGACAGCTGACTGAGGACGCCGGCTATTATCAGTTTGGTAATTGTCAAAAGCTCGTTGTGGTCCCCTTCCGCAGCTCTGGCCCGCAGTTATGGCTTGAACTGAGCGTGCATGCGTGGAACGGCGCGGGCTTGTCTCAGGTGTATTCCAACGAAGGTTATTATGGGGAGTGGTCGAAGATCACTGATGCGATCCGCTTTCGCGAGGCCAGCAAGCTCGGCACAGTCAACAATGGGCCGCTGCAAGCTTGTGAGTACATTACCCTGGACTACACCTGGAATGGCACCGATTTTGTTCAAACTGGATCGAACATCGAAACCATACCCAACTGCACCGTAACC
>JASFUN010000149.1:0-5364 GCA_050050255.1 Anaerolineales bacterium
GCGAGGACCACCCCAGTAATGCCCCAGCGCATCCTTCACCAGATTGGCCAACTCTTCTTCACTCCCTATGCCTTCGATCGGCCCGGTCAGGGCATCTGTGCCGGCAAACCGGGCTTCTGCCCTGATCTTCTGGATCGCCTCCACTTGAGGGACCAGGCGATCCATAACAGCAAAAACCTCGCGCTGCAGCTTTTTCTCGGCGAGCGCGATAGAGGCGCGCTCTAGAAGCACCTGCAATCGCTCCTCTTCATCAACGGAGAATTTGGATTCCTTCCCATCGGAGGGCACGCCCATAAAGCCGATGACCTCGGAAGGATTCTCAAGGCGCAGCGGCAGCAACCAGTAATCATCCCAGGAGAAAATTACGCCAAGACGGTCGGATTCGATCGTGTCCTGGGTAACCAGGAAAGGGGGCATTTCCTCGGAACCCCTCAAGGGGTTATCGGGGCCAACCGAGACTTCCAATTCCAGGCCTTCCGGTCCCACGATGGCAATAAACGCTGACTCGCGGCCGACGACATCGCAGGTAGCGTTAAGCAGCGATTCCAGGAACTGTCGTAAATCGCCCGTGGTGAGCAGGCGTTCTTCGAGCATCTGCAGGCGGGCGACGTCATAGCGATCCTCGCCGATAAAGAACCAGCGTTCAATCGGACGGCGGATGAGGGTGATCACGTATTGCAGCAAGAGCAGCGTAGCCACCATTGCAAAAGGCACAACGCGGCTGTTTTCATAACCGATCAATACTCCGAGGCGGTTCACAACCACCGTGATCGCCAGCACTGTCGAAGCGACAACCGGTCCGCGCAGGATCCATTGAAAAAGACGACTTTTCACCACGCGATCCGGGATTGCAACGCCGAAATACGCCACGGAATAGGACATCATGATCATCTGAACAGCTACGAAGGCGTTGATGACGATCAGCGTTCCCCAGAAGAATATTGACCTGGTGACAAAGGCTTGTCCGCCAAGCATCAGGAACGGGAAGGAACCTAGCAGAGGCCCGATTGAACCTGCCAGCAGGTAGCGCATCCGCCTGCGGCTGGAGCGCGTCAGGCAGCGTTCATAAGCTCGCCAGAAATTTAGGGCTGCGAAGACGATAGTTACAAGGAGGAAGGCGGTGAAAATCCAGAAGAATGGCCCAGGACTAAGGTATGCAGCAGAATCAATTACACGTAGCTTACCTGCGAGCCGCCGCCCGAATGCCGCCTCCAGCAGTGCCAGTCCGCCGATTACGTAGCTTAACAAAACGACCCTGGAGCGCCTGCCTCTTGAAGGGCGCCCGGTCGCCGCGAGCAAAGCATCGGATAACTGCAGGTAGGCAGCCGGTACAAAGCTGATCCCGACCCATTGCAGCCGCAGCCATGTTTCGCTTTCAGAAGCGAACGGTGCGGTAGCAACCAGCACATCACCGAAGTACACAAGCGTGACGCAGGCGAGCAGTATCGCCAGTGAACGGGCAACCCGCTCACGCAGGTTGAAGGTCAATGCGTACAACAGGAGTGAAAACGCGGTGATAGTGTTGCCCGCGGTGAGTATTTGGTTGAGGATAAGCAGAGGTGCAACCATAGCGTTAATGAGTCAACTAACCGGTAATCACAGTTCTTGGGCGAACAACAGCACGATGTCTTGGTCCGGGTAATACATATCACTGAACCCGGCGAATGTAAAACCATTCTTCTGAGCCAGGCGGATCCCGGGGTAGTTCTTGCTTTGCATCTCGAGAAATAGTTTGAAGATCTGCCGCTGCCGTGACCACCCTTTGGAGGCAGCCACCAGTTTGCTCCCGATCCCCTTTCTACGATAGCGCAGATCCACCACAACGTCAGTGATCCAACCTGAACCGTCTGCCGGTCCCTGGATCAGTGAGAGATACCCTACCGGGGTTTCACCGATTGCGGCCATCAACACGACTGCCTTGTCGAGCCATTCGTCAATCAGCCGTTCTGGCTCCCGCGGGTAAGAGACCTGCATAGGTCGCGGCAGCCGCACTTCCCTGAACGAAGCGCTTATCTCTTCTTTGCCACGCTGCAGCGCAAGCTGCCAGACATGATCCGTGCTGTAGCCATGATCCATGCCGGCAAGGGCTTTGATATCGCTTGAGATGGCCTGTCGAATGTGTAAACCTTCCAGCATCACGCTTTCCATTCTACCGATTTGAGATTAAGGTGTCACCTGCACCAGGATCTGGCATGGGAGCGGAGCATTCCCGAGAGTGTCAGTGACTACGAGCTGAATGGCATACTGACCGGGCGTCACCAGGCTTGTATCCCACACACCCAGAAACTCTTCTTCCGCACAGCCTTCACACACGGGTTGATTGCTCGCCGAGATAGCCAGCCAATCGCTTCCGGCCTTCAGGTCATGGTATTCAAGCTTGTAAAACGCAAATCCAGTGACGTTTGCAGTCCCCAGCAGCTCCACCTCACCGCGCACTGCCTCTCCGCTATCCGGGGATGTGATTGTCGCCTCCGGATTCTCACATCCCGATCCGTCGATCATATCCACCGTCAATGGCGTGGGAGACGCTCCCGGTTCACCCTGTGCGGATCCTTCAGGAGCACTCGTGGCCAGCAGTGAGACCGTGGGCATTGGTGTGGGTCTTAAGCCAGGCGGGATCGCTGGACCTGCGAAAGTCGTGATCACGAACGTCGCCAGGATCCCGGAGGCGATCAGCGCCAGCATTGCGCCAGCACGCGTAAGCCTGGAGATCGCCCGCTCACGCTCCAAACCGAAGACCGCACCCCGCAAACTTTGATACGCCTGCAGCAAGAGCCAGGAATAGATCACAGCCAGCAGGACCAATACCAGATAGATCCATGATTGGTTGGCTTCGATGAAGAGTATGGCTTCTTCCATTATGTCGAAAAGCAGCCTTTAGAGCTCGCGAAGTACCCCCCTGATGAGTTTTGTCAATCTCGGTACGATGACTTTCCCCGCTTCGAGTACTTCTTCATGAGTGGTGATCGTCTCACCATCGAGGTTTGCTTTGTTGCTGATCCCGGAAACACCCATCACACGCATGCCGCCATGCCGAGCGACGATGACCTCAGGCACGGTGGACATGCCGACCGCGTCGACCCCGATGGAATGCAGGAAACGCAGATCCGCCGGCGTCTCAAATGTTGGGCCAGCCAGGCATATGTAAACACCTTCATTCATAGGGACATCACCCTGGTCCGCAACCCGGCGTGCGATTGCCATATATTCGCGATCGTAGGCCTGACTCATATCAGGAAAACGGGGGCCAAACTCATCGAGATTCGGGCCACGCAGCGGGTTCTGTCCTGCCATACCAATCAAGTTGATATGATCTTTGATCAGCATCAGCTCGCCGGGTTCAAAATCTGGGTTGACCGCGCCGGCCGCGTTGGTCACGATCAAGGTCTCTATCCCTAACATCTCCATCACCCGGATGGGCAGACCAATCCTGGACATGCTGTGACCTTCGTAATAATGCGCCCTACCCTGCAGGATCATCACCGGCTGATCCTCCAACTCGCCGAATACGAGGCGCCCCACATGCCCCTCGACTGTGGAGTGCGGCCATCCAGGGATAGTTTTCGTCTCAATGGTCGCTACCGCTTCCACTTCGTCCGCCAGAGGTCCCAGGCCGGAGCCGAGGATCATGGCGATCTTTGGTTCAAAATCCGTAACGCTTCGGATGGCGTTAACTGCGGCATCGATATCACCCTTCGTGATGAATTCTCCCATGACTAGTACTCATCCCTTTCATTCACCGCATAATGGATCCGCAGTGCATTCGGACTGGAAAGGCCCAGAAAACGCTGCACCTCGCTCTTCTTCAAGCCTTGCTCTAGCAAGTGCTGGGTCCGGGTGTGACGCAAAGTCTGAGGGGATAGTTCCGGGTTGAGACCGGCTTCTTCAGCCCAGCGCTTGACGACCAACCAGAGGCCTTGACGGCTAAGACCTTTCCCGCGCTGATTCAAAAACAATGTTTTCTCCCCAGCATGCTTAAGGAAATTTGGACGCCCGTCCTGCATGTATTGTTTGAGAATATCAGCAGATCGAGTCAGGGGTATCCATGCATCATCACTGCCGGGCCGGCGGATCAAAGAGCGTTGCATATCAAGATCGGAAATTTGTAAATTCACTACCTCATTTGCACGAAATCCCGTTTCGTACAGCACGTTCAGTATTGTCGCGTCACGCAGGGGCCCCGGCCCTGACTCCTTCTGTGGTGCCTCGATCAGAGCTTTAAGTTCTGCACGGCTTAAGGTGAGCGGCCGAACTTGTGGGCTCGGCGGAGCATTGAGGAGACTCATAAGATGGCTGGTGGGCGTGTGCTCATAAGCTTCAATGTACGACAGATACGATCGCACTGCCGCCATCTTCCGCGTGATCGTCGCAGGCTGATAGCCCTGGTGGCTCAGCCAATCTACGTAATGGCGAACATTCGGATGATCTAGAGCAGCAAGTAAATTAAACGCATCCCCATGTGCCTTGAGGACTCGCTGGAATTGCTCGAGATCGGTTGCATATGCCAGGAGCGTGTTTTCAGCAGCATCTTCTTGGGTGCGCAGATGTTGAAGGAATCGTTGGATGGATATGTCCATCCAGCCTCCTCCCGCTTCAATTCGGCCAGTGGCTCATTATACCATCGGGCTGGAAAGAGTTACCATAATTTAATAGCTTTGGGTGCCGTGCTCTCGGTCCCGAAATTAGTTTGAAATAGCCCCATCGGACAACTCGCTAAACGAATTCAACCTCTCCAGCTCTGAGCCGTTCAGCTCCACGTCGAGAGCTCCTAAATTGTCTTCCAATTGCTCGATCGTGCGCGGTCCAATAATCGGGCTCGTTACGCTGGAGTTTGAGAGCAGCCATGCCAGGCTTACCTGTGACGGGCTGCAACCCCTGGATCTGCTGATATCCATTACCGCTTCCAGAATCGCGCGCTTGGAGGCCTGCTCCAGGTATGCCTGGATCCGGTCAGGGACCGTTTGTCTATCCTCGGGCGGGGAGCCATCCGCTGGATACTTCCCGGTTAGAAACCCGCGCGCAAGTGGACTGTAGGGGAGCACAGCAAGGCCATATCTCCTGCACACGCCCTCGAGTTCATGCTCGAACTCCTCGCGATGAACGAGGTTGTAATGCGGCTGCAAACTGACAAAACTGGCAAAACCCTTTTTATCGGAGGTTTGCAGCGCTTCAACCAACCGCCAGGCCGTGAAGTTTGAGCAGCCAATGTAGTGCACCCAGCCGCGCGAAATGCAGTCATTGAGCGCCTCGAGGGTCTCTTCAATCGGCGTGGCCTCGTCCGGCCAATGGAGTTGGTACAGGTCTATATATGAGCTATTCAACCGCCGCATCGACTCCTGGACTGCGTGAAAAATATGTTTGCGA
>JASFUN010000150.1:0-5325 GCA_050050255.1 Anaerolineales bacterium
GGCGACCTATTGAGCGGTCGTTAACTCGAAAGACCGTAGACACATCAAGCGCCGAGGGCAGGGAGGCAGTACGTGCCGGCTGAGTGGTTGAAAAATTGCATTTCTGTTGACATCGAAGCAGCAGGACCCTATCCAGCCCACTACCCATTGCTCTCGATTGGTGCCTGTCTGGCGGTAGATAAAAACAAAACCTTTTACGTTGAATTGAAACCCGATCGTCAGGCTTTTGATGAAGGCGCGTTGCAGATAAGCGGATTTTCCCTCGAAGAGCTTGACCGCGAGGGGACCCAGCCTGCGCTTGCCATGCGCGACTTCGCAACATGGCTCGCTGACAGCGTCCCTGACCAGCCGATATTCGTGGCATTCAACGCCCCTTTCGACTGGATGTTCATCAATGATTACTTCCACCGTTACTGCGGCAGCAACCCCTTTGGCCACAGCGCGTTAGACATCAAAGCCCTGTTCCTGGGGTTGACCGGCGGTGAATGGAAGGACACAACCATGAAGATGGTGAACTCAAAACTCGGGTTGGAAAAAGCTCTAAGTCATCATGCGCTCGAGGATGCTCAGGACCAGGCAACCCTGTTCATGCAGATTATCGAGCGCCTCAACGGAGAATCGCCCAAGGAGTGAATAAATGTCTCAGGAAAAATCGCAAGCAGGGGTAGACCTCGATCGCATCATTGCATCAGCGCAGAGGTTAGGGGTCGAACTGGACGAGGAGGAGGCGATCCAGTGGCTTACAGCTATCAGCGCCTCCAAACAAGCCGGGGATGTCGTCGTGGACACCCGTTCCGGAGTCTTTGGCCACGCCGTTTCGATGCTCGATTTCAGCCCGGATGAGTTGAACTACTTCCGTCATGTCGGCAAGATCGTCGAGTTCGAGGATGAACCAGGTGTCGAGACCGCGCTGGCCCTATCCGGCTCGGCGGCGCAATCGAAGATCCAGACCTATCCCGGTGATGCCGATTATTTCGAACGCGTAAACATCATCGCTGATACTCGAACGCAAGCTTGCGAACGGCTCGCCGGGTTGATCCGTAAGAAAGCGCTTGACTACATGACCGGTCCCACATACCAGTTGATCGAAGTCAAATTCGGATCCTACCCGCAAGACCTATCCCGTGAGGGGAAACAACACACGCTGGGCAGCCCGATATCCTGGTCAGCGGCTGAGGTCAAAGCCGGGGAGATCCAGGCCAATGATGCGCAGGGGCACGAGGTTACCATCCACTGGGATGAGGTCGCCGATGATCCGGGATGGTGCAAGCTGGACTGGGTCGTCGCCGATCCGGTGCGCGGCCAGTTGGCCAACGCCTCCAACATGCTCGATGTGACCTGGGAGGCACCTGATGGATCGATAACCCCGTTGGATGGTTATCTCGATCCATACTTTCAGGAGGTCTATCTGGAAGCCGAGTCGATCCCCCTTTTCTCGAAGTTGGCGAAACATGTTTCCGCGGACGCCCTGGAAAACTATGTCCACCAGCTCGAGAAGGAGGTGCGCAAATACCTCACCAAGCAGCCAAACTACGGCAAAGCTGCCAAGCGCATGTACAACATCTTCCGGCTCACCGGTCGCTACGAGGAAGCGGCATACGTGCGTGAGCTTTTCGACGAGCCGGCGACCGCGCTTTACCAGGTCTACTCACTGATCCGAACGATCGACGATGTGATTGGCGAACCGGGCAGCATCAGCCGTGAAGCGATGGTCGAGCAGGCTGATCAACTGGTCTTGACCGTTGTCGGAGCGCTGGAGGGTGAGGCCGAGACCGAGATCACTCGCACACTTCTTCGCCTGCGCAATAGCCTGGACACGCCAGAACGGGATCAAGCCTGGATCAACCAGGTAGAAGCAGCCCGAGCGGAGATCATCAACCTTGTGAATAACTTCTTCCACGAACGCCTGCACGCGCTTCCCGAGATCAAGAGCTACATTGAGTCTATCCAGGCGGAAGAGGCGTGAGCGGGCTGACCGGCAAGGCTGGCGGGGATCAGCTTCCAGCCCACGAGAAAATTGAACGCGCCCACCGATCTTGGGAAAAGGCGATGACCCGCCGGATTGACGAACTGCGCGCATCGCTTCGGAAACGGAACCTGCCTCAACTCGCCAGCCTGATCGGGGCGAGTTTGAATGATGAGCAGTTGATTTTCGACTACTGGCTAGACAGGGTTTCTGTATGCTGGCCAGAAGTCCAAGCGCTCTCGGCTGCAAGCGGTGATCCGCTCGCCACATTCGATCAAGCGATGTTGATGTATTACCTTGAAAAAGCGGATGGCGCCAAGCTGGCAGATCGCTGGGTCGGCTTCCGCGAGCTGCCGGACGGGGCTTTCTACAATCAGGCCTTCCAAACCTACAGTGGACAACCTATCGCCGATCATTTCGGGGACCAACCGACGCGGCTTCAAAAATCTGCAGCAAGCCTAGAGGGTGTGCGGCTGCCGGCACTGGCACCTCAAGCCTTCTACTTCACGCCTCTGCCCCACATCCGGATTGCGGCTGCTCTCTGGCCGGGCGATGAGGATTTTCCATCCCGCGCATCAGTGCTGTTTGACGCCGCCTCCAGCCATTACATGACCACAGATGGCCTGGCGCTGCTCGGCGCCGGCCTTGCACGCCGCCTGATACGGGCTGACGCTGCGGATTGATGGACGGCAGCCGGCTGCACGACGCTGGCTCAAGCCGGCGAGGCGCAGTCTGGCGGATTTGAAAAGCCGCTAATTGCCAGATGCTGAGTTTAAAGTTATCTTCACATGCATACAGGCCTCAATACCCTGGCGGCCTGAGTGACCTGAAGATGGAGGCAGAATGAAGATCACGCCCTCTCGTATTGGATTCGTTTCGACTCGATTTGTCGAAGGGGACAGCGTCACCTCCGAAACGGAAAAATGGGTCGGCATGTTGAACGGCATGGGCCATGAGTGTTTCTTCTTTGCCGGGGAAAGTGATCGAGATCCAGACCGCTCGATGGTCGTGCCGGAAGCCGGCCGGGACCATCCGGATATATCCAACCTGCGCCACCTGCTCTTCGACGAGTACAATCGGACCACTAAAATTTCCGGGCTGGTTCACGCACTGCGCTTCCATCTCAAACAGAATCTCTATCAATTTATCCGCACCTTTGACATCAACCTGCTGATCGTCGAGAATGCCCTCTCCCTTCCTGCCAACATCCCGCTCGGCCTGGCGCTGACCGAAACCATCGCCGAAACTGGCCTGCCAGCTATCGTGCACCACTTTGACTTCGCCTGGTACCGCAGCCGCTACACCGTCACGTCAGCAGAAGACTACCTGCGCACCGCATTCCCTCCGGCGCTCAACACGATGTATCACGTGGTCACCAATTCGCTCGCCGCCCGGCAGCTTGCACTGCGAACCGGCGCACCCGCGCGCATCATCCCGTACGTCATGGATTTCGACAACCCACCGGACGCTGAAGATGAGTACGCGCTGGGGCTGTACGCCGACCTGGGCATTGAAAACGGTCAAACTGTCGTAATGCAGCCGACTGGCATCGCTGCTCGCAAACGCATTGAACTGTCCATCGACCTCACGGACCGGATCGCCGATAACGCCGTCCTGCTCATCACCAAGCAGCCCGCTGACCGAGACCGGGATTACAAAAACCGTCTTCAGGAATACGCCGATTCGCTTGGCGTCGATGTAATCTTTGGATCAGAGCACATCCAGCACACGCGCGGCACGCTCTCAAACGGAGGGCGCGCATACACGATGACGGACGCATACCAGATCGCAGACGTCGTCAGCTACCCCGCAACCCTGGAGGGCTTCGGACATGCCTTCCTGGAAGGCATCTATAACAGACGTCTTATGCTGGTCAGCAAACTGCCCCTGTATAAGCTGGATATCGAGCCAAAAGGTTTCAAACTGCTCAGCATTGATCATTACGTCGATGACGACACCGTAACCCGTTCGCGCACTCTGCTTTCAAACGACGACGAGCTGCAAAAACTCGTAGACCAGAATTACGAGATCGGCAGAACCCACTACTCCTATCACTCCCTCGTCTCCTATCTATCCGCGCTGCTAGACGAGATCTTAGGAGCCTGAGCCACTCCCGGCGGCTCTCAATCAACACTGGTTGAGCCACCAGGGCAATTAAGGCAGGTGAACGTGACTACCCCTTCCACAGGCCGAGGCTTTATTGCCAGGATCTTCCTCTCACCCGATGAGAATCGCTTCCGGGCCGGCTGGAGGCTGTTCCTGCATGCTATCCTGGTCTTCTTAATCACGGGCATCCTTGTTTCCGCTGCGCTCATATTGATCCCAGACACTACTCTGCTCACATCGAACACATCCACGCTGAGTTTCCTGATCGAGACGATCGCCATATTGGCAGCCACCTGGATCGCCCGACGTTCGCTCGATCGCAGGAGCTTCAAATCCCTGGGCTTCGAATGGAATGAGTACGCGGTTACGGATCTGCTCCTGGGTTTTTTCATACCGGCCATACTCATGAGCCTGGTCTTTCTGATTGAATGGGCACTTGGCTACATCACCTTCGAAGGATTTGCCTGGCAGTTCGAAGACTTTTCCACCGTGACGCGCAGCCTCGGCTTTGGCTTCCTGACCTTTGTGCTGGTCGCCATCAGCGAGGAAGTACTCAGCCGGGGCTACCACCTGCAGAACCTGACGGAAGGCTTGAACCTTTTCTGGGGCCTCATCATCTCTTCATCCATATTCTCAGTTCTCCACCTTGCTAACCCCAGCAGTGGTATATCGGCGTTTACGGGATTGATCGCCGCCGGCATCTTTCTCGCTTTTGGATGGCTGCGCACACGCCAATTGTGGCTGCCGATTGGGCTCCATCTTGGCTGGAACTTTTTCGAAGGCAACATCTTTGGTTATCAGGTCAGCGGACTCGAGACTTTCCGTTTGCTGCGCCACTCAGTCCATGGCCCCACCTGGTTGACCGGCGGGGCATTTGGGCCGGAGGCTGGTTTGGTCATCCTGCCCGCCATGGTGCTGGGAATCTGGCTGATAGTCATCTTCACGCGCGGAAGACCTGCGATCAGCCTTGACCTCTTCAATGTGCAAAACCTGTCTTCGCCAATCGATGGGCAAGAAGACGATATCGACTAAGCTTCCAGATTGTTCAGCCGCAAACATCCCCGGCGGTGTCATCGAGCAATCAGCCCAATAACCCCGCAAGCCCTTCATGGCATAGGAGACCTGCTAGGACTGTGAAATTGGGTCTTGACAAATACAGAACACCTGTTCTATACTGCACGATACAATAGAACAGTTGTTCGCTATGGAGGTCGGCCATGTCCACAATATCACGCACAAGCTCCACACGCTGG
>JASFUN010000151.1:0-5293 GCA_050050255.1 Anaerolineales bacterium
CGCCTGGCAGGGCGCGCCCACCCTAAATCCTGGGTTCACTTGTGCGCCCGGGCTGGTTGTGGCAATCTAAACTTGACTTTGAACTCTGAGGAGGTCTCTCCATGGAATCACGTTGGGTCCCGCTCGTCCTGGGAGGATTCCTGCCCGCCATCTTCTACGGCCTGGCCGGCGTGCTCCAGAAGGCCAGCGCACGCGCCGGCGGAAGCGTACCGCTGTACCTGATCGTCTTCGGACTGGCCACCTGCCTGACCGGGTTGGTCTACCGCCAGGTCACCGGAGACAGCTCGTTCTCGGCCCCGGCCGGGCTGTGGGCGCTGCTCGCCGGTGCGCTCTTTGCCACCGGCGCCGGGTTGATCTCGACAGCCCTCATCCAGTACGAAGCCTCCATCTCCCAGCTCTCACCGCTCTACAACATGAATATCCTGATTACCGTCGCGCTGGGGCTGCTGATTTTCTCCGAGTGGAACCTGGTATCGACGCCGCGCCTGCTGATCGGCACGGCCGTCATCCTGTTCGGGGGCTGGCTTGTATCGAGCGCTTAATCGTTAATCTGTAGGTGCTCAGGGCGCGTCGATAATCGCGCGCATCACGTAATGGCGCGTGCGGGGGGAATTGTCTACGCGGACGAAATTGCGGGTTTCCATATACTCGCGCACGGCCGGATATTCAAATCGATGGATGATGATCTGCTCCGGTTTTGTCTCTAGCAGGATCGTGTAAATCTGCTCCTGTGTCGGGTCTCCAGTGGAGTAGCGCTTCTGGGTGATGACGGCCAGCTCAGGCGGCATCGCTACTCCGCTCCGGAAGGCGTACATCGGCCGGTCGGTAAAGAGATAATTCGTGTGATCAGCATAGTCGCCAATCAAGGCGACGATCTCGAAATCCACATCCTTGGACAGATCCGGGGATCTGAAGTTCGGAAGGTCGAGTCGGAAATTGTCGGCCGTCGGGGGGATTCGATCCACAACGAAATAAACACCGACTGCGACCACGATCAACGCCGGCAGCGTCTTTAACCTCCAGAGCTCCGAGCTCCGCGCCCTCGCAGTCAGGTCACTCACCGCCGTGCCCAGGGCGATGGCCGCGAGCAGGGCTGCAGGTATCGTGACCAGCAATTGGTGATGGAACCACGCCGGCACAACGACCCATGCCAGGAAACCGTAGCCAGCAAGGGTCCACAGGATCAAGTAGAGCGCATGCCACGCTCGCTTGAAGATGACGATCAGTGAACCGGCCAGGGCTAGCAGGAACAGCGGGATTGAATCCAATAGGAAGGAGTTGATCGAACGGGTCTCATCGATTAGCTGCATTTCGGGCGTCGTGCGCGCTTGCAGGTGGACGGATACGAGCTGGGCGAGGTTGGCGGGACCGACCATAAAGATCGCCACGATGAGTGCGACGGGAAGGAACCCCAGCGCCCACCACAACAAAGGGCGCAAGGCTGCGATCAAGCGCGACTCAGCCTCACCTCGCTTCCAACCCTGCAGCAGCACACCCACGAGGAAAATGGGCCCAAGGATCGCGGTCCACAGCTTCGTAAATATGGACAGTGCCAGGAAGATCCCTGATACGACAAGGTAGGCTGGTTGACTGCGCTCATGCCAGCGGTCAAGGCAGGCAAACGAGAGCATGGCGAAAGCGATCGCGGGCAGACCGATCATGATCGAGACGCTCAACGTCGTGTAAAAGGGCAGCGTGACCAACGCCAGGAACCCGAATAAGGTGTGAAGGATCCCCCACCGTCTTGTAAGGTAATCTGCTGCCGCGCCGATCGTGGCTGCCGACATAAGCAGGATGACCAGGCGGCCAGCATTGACCTTAAGCCCTACCAATTGGAACAACCCGGCGAGCATGAACGTCAGCACCGGTGGTTGGTCGCTCCAAACTTGCGAATACAGGTCGAACCCTTTCAGGGTCATCATCGCCTTGATAAGGTTCACGCCTTCATCGGTGTTGAACTCAAAGATGAACCGGAATGGGAACCACAGCAGCATGACGATGATGAACAACAATGGAATAAGCAACACGATGAATGCCTGCCGCCGATTGTTCATGACATCATCATTCTTTTACGTTTCAGGATTCCTGGATAGGAAATGGAGCACAATTTCCGATCATTGATCTTGCGTTTTTCAGCACGTACAACGCGCCTCAGTATACTGCGCCAGATACGCAGCGTCTACAATTAGATGCGGGGGGAATCCATGGGTTCCCCCGGCTGCATTTATGTGCAGTAAGTGAATAGACTATAATGACGCCCTCACGGCCGATTGGGACTGCTCATTCGATCGCCGAGGTTTGCCTATCTATGCCCGACAAGCTCCGCAGTCAGATATCCAGGTTTTATACGCAACACGAGTGGGCCTTCGCAGTTGCCTTTGTGCTGGCGATGGGGGTGCTGGCGTACCTGCCGTTTGCGAACCGGATGGGATTTTACCGCGACGATTGGTACGTTTTGTGGGCTGGCCGCGCCCTGGGTCCGAACTCGATCATCGACCTGTTTACCTTCGACCGGCCCCTAGTAGGGTACATCTATTCTGCCATTTACCGGCTGGCTGGTGAGAACGCATTGCTCTGGCAGCTTTACTCCTTCGGGGTCAGGATTGTCGGAGCCCTGAGCTTCCTCTGGCTGATCCGCCGGCTGTGGCCAAACAAGCCTCTCGAGACGACGACAGCCGCTGCGCTCATGTTCGTCTACCCTGGCTTCCTTCAGTGGGCGAACGCCATGACCAAATCCAACCACCTCACAACCTACACACTCGCGCTTGTCTCCATCGCATTCACCGTCGCAGCGATGCGATCAAGGAGAAACCTCTGGCAGATCATCTGGACGGTCGCTTCCCTGGTTTCGGGAGTCATTTATTGGTTCCTCTACGAGTACATGATAGGCCTTGAAGGACTGCGACTGCTGGTCGTCGGCCTGCTCATCTGGAGACGAGAAATCCCTGCCGTGCGACAACGACTTCAGCAAGTCCTCAAATCCTGGGCCCCATACCTGGTCCTGATCGCAGCACACATACTCTGGCGGCTCTTCTTTTTCGAAAGCGGTCGCCCCGGCATGAGCGTCGAGTCTGCTTTGGCGCCTTATCAAGGCCGATTGTTGGCGACTGCGGCGAAGCGCCTGCTTGAGCTGGCCGTCGACGTCTACGAGACGCTCATTTCGGCCTGGGTGATTCCGATCAACTCGATTACGTTTAAGCTCGACCCACGCTCGCTGGCCCTCGCTTTTGCCGCCTCCCTGGCTGCAATATCATTATTCGCCAGCTATCACTTTGCACTCAAAAGCGTCAGCAATACTACAGCAGGTTCGAAACGCCCCGATAGGTCTGCGATGGAGATGGCTCTGCTCGGCGGCGTGGCTATCATCTTCGCGTTGTTCCCGGTTGTGGCGGTGGGGAGGGATGTCCGCTGGGAAAGTGGTTTCGATAAATACACTCTGCAAGCGACGGCTGGCGTAGCGCTGTTTATCGTTGGCGCACTTTCAGCACTGACCCGCCCTCGACATGTGTGGGTCATCTACGCCGTCTTGATCGGGGTATCGATAGCCACCCACACGGGCAACGCCATACAGTGGGCTACCTTCTGGGAAGACCAGAGCGATTTGTGGTGGCAGGTTTCCTGGCGAGCGCCGGGCATCAAAGACGAAACGGTGCTGCTGGTTGAAATGCCCGGGAAAGATTACTTTGAAGCCTACGAGGTGTGGGGGCCGGCCAACAGAATCTACAACCCGGGCGTCGAAACGATCCAGATCAGCGCCGAGGTTTTCTCATCGCAAACCCTCGAAAAGATCAGGACCGGGCAAACCGAAGTCCGTGGGGTTCGCTCGGTGTTTGACCTCGAGCGCAATTTTCACAAAAGCCTGATCCTTTCCAGGCCGGACCGGGCTTCGTGCTGGCACGCCCTGGATGGAGACGACCCCGTCTTCCCCAAGAACACCTCACCATTGCTCTACGCTGCCGTCCGTCGCTCGAAAATCGATCAGATTGATCCTGTGGCGTTGCCAATCGCTCCGCCAGGGCATATCTTTGGAAGCGAACCCGAACATGACTGGTGCTACTACTTCCAGAATGCCTCACTGGCCGCTCAACTCGGGGACTGGCAGGGAGCCGCCGATCTCGCCGATCAAGCCCTGTCGGCGGACCTCAAGCCGCTCGACAGGTCCGAGTGGATGCCCTTCCTGCGCGGCTACGTGATGGTCGGGAGGCAGGACGACGCCCGGCAGGTGGCATTGTGGATCCGCGATCAGGGTGATGTCGGGCACCGTCAATGCGACTACCTGAGCGAATCATCCCTGCCGGATCCCGAGCGCCAGGCTTTCCTGCACGAATTATTGTGTGAATGAGTTTTCAATCGATTAAAGATGTAGAGAACATGGGCAGGGCGCGACATGTCCTGCCCCGCCACATCTATCCATTCTCAAGACCAACGCAACTATGCCAAAGCGCCGACAACTTTGCCCGCCACGAATCAGGGATGCTATAATCGCGGCTGCATCCCGGAGGTGCATTTGATCGAACTTAACATCCCAAACCGCGGCACGATCCAGCTCAACCATCTCGTCTGCGACGTCAACGGCACGCTGGCGGTCGACGGGCGGCTGATCGAGGGAGTGTCGCATAAACTGTCCATGCTGCGTGACCGCCTGCAGGTTCACCTGCTCACCGCCGACACGCACGGTCAGCAGAAAGTCATCGACGCCCAGCTCGGTCTTACCGCAGTGCGCATCCCGGCTGGCGATGAAGCCGGCGCCAAAGCCGACTACATACGCGAGCTCGGGCCGGAACAGGTCGTGGCGATCGGTCAGGGTGCCAACGACGCCGGCATGCTCAAAGAAGCCGCGATCGGCATCGCCATCTTCTCTGCGGAAGGCCTTTCGTCGGAAGCGCTGCACGCCGCGGACCTTTTCATCACGGATATCCACTCTGCTTTTAACCTGCTTGAGAAACCGATTCGATTGGTAGCGACACTGAGATCATGAGCACACAATCCAGCGAACCGCTCGATCCACTGCAGGAACGAAATTCACGCGCCCGCAGGCGCCGCGCTCGACGCATGCTCACTCAGCTGCGCGCCGATGAACGCGAAGCTTTCCTTGAGGAGCTCGGGCAGATCGTCACGCCCGGGGTGGAGCTTTTCCTATACTCACTGCTTGCCGGCGCGCTGGTAGGTCTCGGCTTCCGCTTCGAACAGCGGGCGCTGCTCATCGCCGGAGCGCTGCTTGCGCCGCGCATGGGACCCTTGCTTGGGCTGGCGCTCTCGGCCGTCTCCGGCTCGACACGCTTCTTCCTGCGTA
>JASFUN010000152.1:0-5291 GCA_050050255.1 Anaerolineales bacterium
CAAGCACGTCTGGATGCACTGCATGATGGGGACCAAACCGGGGCTTGCAGCCGGGATGACGAGCGTGTCACAAGACGCCGTACAGCGCTGCATCGAGCATGGCATCCAGGTGATCCCGGGTTCCTGCCCTAACCAGTTTCTCAGCCCGGATTTCGGTCACGGGATTATGCGCAGGATGTTCCGCCTTTTCGGTTTTATGGGCATGCCTGAAGGTGTCAGGCAATAGTCCTTGTAAAACATTCACCAGAGTTCAACCCTGATTGAGGCGCCCGATGAAGAAAATCCTAGTCACCTACGCCACCATGGCGGGCTCGACCGCTGAGGTTGCAGACGCGATAAATAAATCGCTGACGGAGAAGGGCTACATGCTGGATTTGATGCCAATCCAGGATGTGGCTAACCTGGAAAGTTATGATGCCGTCGTAGTTGGCGGACCCATGATCCTGGGTTGGCACCGATTGGCTCGCCGATTCGTGCGCAAACACAGTGCAGCACTGGCTCACATCCCTTTCGCTGTTTTTGCGACCGCGATGAGCCTCACCGAGTCGAATCAAGATTCCATCGATGGAATACCCGTTTTCATAGATGAACGATTGGCCAAACCGCCGTCAGACCCTGCGCGATTGACCTTGCGGGAACGCTATGCCAGTCTCGCAAACTATAGACGACCGATTTTGCGCGCTGCACATCCGGCGAAACCATCCAGCATCGCTATGTTTGGCGGGCGACTGAATTACGGGCGTTTGAAGTGGTGGGCGGTATTATTTGCGCTGGTGCTTGTGCGGGCTCAAGCAGGCGATAAACGCAACTGGGAGGCGATCAACAAGTGGGCGAGTAGCCTGCCGGAGGTGCTGGGATTGGAAAGCTGACCTCCCGCTTATGTGAATCCATCTCTCAAAATGTAGATTTCAATATCATCAGGGGCGACCGCCAGGTCGCCCCTGTGCGTTGTTCTGATTGCAGTGATAGGGCTGCATGAATCTCGCTTCGCAGGACCCTTGAAGCCCAACAGCCGCTGTTATCGCCGCTCGGCCACGTCATTCATCGAAGCCCGGCGCGGTCGGGGTTCCGGTCAGATAAAAACTGAGATCGGGAGTTGGCGTCGGCGTTCCGAAATAGGCTGTCGGCGTGATTGGAAAGGGTGCCAGGGTAAGATTGTCGATCTGCAGCCCGAATTGGGATTCCACATCGCTCACAAAGGATATATATGTCGGGGCACTTTCCTCCCGGACCACGCCGACGAAACCCTGGCTGTCATCCGGGAGATCCACGAAAACATCGTCAACCACAAGTTGCCAATCAATCCCAGTAAGGTAATCGAATCCGTAGGACCGGGCTCGAACACCGGTGGGAAATCCGATCAGGGCTCCAAAGGCGAGATCTTGTATCTGTAGCACATTTCCTGAGAGGTTCGAACCTGCAGCTTCAGTGATCCAGGCGTGGATTACACCTTCGATCGTAAAGCCCTTTGATGTCCGGTAAGGCAGCTGCTTGCTTTGTGCCCCGGGTTCATCGAATTCGAAATTTTCAGTGAGGGTACTGTGGACGGCGGCGCGAGCCCAGAGGATTCGATCCCAGTAGACGCTGAATCCGGGATACTCATCGACGTTGAGATTCCTGTCCGTTCCATAAGCAGTCGCGGTTTTAAGTGGGCTTTTATATTCCTTTTCGCCGATGATTTCCAGATCCACATCGGGGTCACGGGCATTGACATACGATCCAGAATCGAAATCTTCGGCATCCATGACGCGTAGTGCCTGACCTTCTTCCGGCCGCAGAATTTGCAGACCGCCTTCGCCAGCTGCGACAAAGGTTAACCCACGCACGCTAGCGAGGTCCATCCCCTGTCCGGGCAGCTCAAGAGTCTTGAAGACGAGCGGATTCTCCGGATCGCTCATATCAGCGACGATCATCCAGTAGCTGGATCCCCAGTCACCGAGGGCTGCGTCGAGGTCATCGCCGATCGCAACAGCGAGGTCGTCCGTGATGTAGAAATCCGTGGCGATGTCGGGTGCCCAGATGTAGCTGAATGATTCCGGGTTTTCCGGGTCGACGAGATCTACAACCCAGATGGAAGCAGCTGAGGTGTGATACTCATCCAGGTAGCTGCTTTCCACCCGGCCGGTGCTGATGTAGGCGAATCGATCTTCAACCCACGCCCGGAAGGCCGGCGCACCGAAAACCTCCCCCAGTTGGGTAGGACTTGTGTTCTCGGATACCGCGTATATTTTGAGGTGGTCGGCGTTTTCCAGGGTTCGATCGGTGACGTAGATAAGATCACCCTGTAGATTGGCATGCGCATTTTCGAAACCCTGCAGCTTCGATTCGAACACGATCTCAGGCATACCGGGCTTACTTATATCGATCTCCCTGAAACCAATTGTTCCAGTGGATCGTTCAGAGCTGAGTACGCGCATCAGATCCCCGTGGAATTGGATGTCGGTGATCTCTGGGCTAAGATCTGTCTGGCTAAGCAGGACCGGTTGCGATCGATCACTTAGATCCACAAGGACCAACCTGTGGATCGTCGCAATCGCGAGTAGATCGTCTTGCAGCTCGACATCCTTCACTTCGGCTGCCAGGAAATCGTTGGATTCGGCAAAGGGATCCCCGGGTTGGACTTCGTAATCCCGGCGTTCGTATCCCAGTTCGATATTGATGAACGCTTCCGGTTGGGATGGATTGAGCAGATAAAAAATGGTCAATACGCCGGTGTTATCTGCCACAAAAAGCCAGCCTCGCTGCACTTTTGTGAAGTTGACAAAGTCCCCCAGCCTGCCGGCGTTGAGACCGTCAACCTGGGCCGAAGTCTGCTGATCCCATTCCGGCCCAGTCGAGTATTCATCGGGAGGGCGGGGGGTCAGCGATGTCAGAGGGAGAAGCGCCTCGGGAATCGGGGTCGGTGTCCATTTCGCGGGGAGCGTTGCAGCCTCAAGAGGTTCCGCGCGTTCCGTCTCATCTTGATGAATGATCTGAATGTTAAACGTCTGGCAAGCGCTGAGCATGCCTATCGACAGGACGAGCAGGATTATTTTCCGCTTTAGGTTAGTGGGGGGTGTCAGCATAGCAGCCTCCTGCGTCAATCTGTTTGCTTTAGCTTGCCAATGCTTGTTTACGTCTCTGCAAAGCTCTTTTGCCGGTGTAGGTAAATGCTTTTTCAAACCTGAAAAATCAAGAGGCGGGCAGTCGGACGGTAACGATCGTGCCTTCCCGTACGCGACTTCGCAGCGTAATCGTTCCTCCATGGCGCTGGATAATCGCGCGTGATAGTGCCAGCCCGAGACCACTGCCTGGGATGCTACGGGCGTTTTCGCCACGGTAGAGCTCCTGCCAGACCATGGGCTGATCAGCATCCGGGATTCCGCAGCCGGTGTCTGCGATTTCCACAAGTATCTGTCTCCCATCTTCAGAGGCTCTCAGCTCAACAGCATCCCCGGCACTTGTGAACTTCACCGCGTTTTCCAGGAGATTATGGAATGCGAGCTGCAGCAGGTCGTAATCCCCCTGCACATTCGGCAGAGGCCAGGGGACGTCCGGTAACACCAGCGAAAACGAACGGCTTTCCGACGACTGACCGTCACGCACAAAAAAGAAGGTTTCACGGAGAAGATCGGCGAGGTCGATTGCCGTCATCTCGAGATCCATGGTCTTGAGATCTGCCAGTTTGCGCAGGTCCGAGGTCAGGCGCTGCAGCCTGCGAGTGTGGCTTTCGATGATGGTCAGATACTGTTGTTCCTCGTCTGATCGAAGGGAGTTTTTCAGGTTCGCAAGCCCCATGAATATGGTTGTTATCGGGTTCTTGAGTTCATGATCCAGGCGTCGGAGGAAGCTCCGCCTTTCCGCGAGCGCGCGTTCCTGCTCGAGTTCATACTTTCGTTTTATCCGTTCCTGGATCAGCAACATCAATGAACCGATTGCGGCTAAGAACAAACCCGAGATGGCCAGAATGCTGCCGATATCGATCTGGAATGCGAGTACGGGCAGTACGGGGATCATCCAATCGAGCAACGCTGCAACGGCGAGCGCGCCAGCACCCACCGCGATCGGGATCAACCAGGCGCGTTTCATAAACCCGTGTCCACCTCGCCAAAGAAGCGGTAGCCCTCACCGGGTATGGTCTCGATGAATTTCGGGTTCCTGGCATCAACGCCAAAGGCGCTGCGCAGCTCCGAAATGCGCGTATCTACGGCGCGCTCGCCAATGGCATAATCCCATCCCCAGACTTCATCCAGCAAGCGCGAACGGCTGATCACTTCGAGTGGGTGCGTCATCATGTATTCGAGCAAGAGCGTCGCCTTGCGAGTGAGGGTAAGTTCTTCGTCGGCAAACCAAACGCGGTTGGAGGTGCGATCCATGACCAATTCCCCGCAGCGCAGATGGCGAGCGGCAGCCAGTGGAGGCTGGTCTTTGCGCGCCCTGCGGAGGACCGCTTTGATGCGGGCCATTAACTCGTTCGAATCGAAGGGCTTGTTGAGGTAATCATCGGCGCCTTCTTCGAGAGCCTGGGCTCGCTCAGGCGCATCCCCCACCTGGGTGAGCAGGATCACCGGCGTCCAATTTTCCTGCTCACGCAGTTGACGCAGGACCTCCCGTCCGTTAAGTTCCGGCATCAAGACGTCGAGGATAAGCAGGTCCGGCCTGAAGGATTTGACTTTCTCGAGCGCCTGCAGCCCGTCTGCAGCGGTGGCAATCTCGTAGCCGGCGCGCTCGAGGAAAGGGGCAAGCAGGTCGCGTATGCCCGCTTCATCGTCAACAATGAGGATCTTCTTACCTTCGCCCATAGAATCCGTATTTTCGATTTCGCTCATTGTATATCGACCTCCCACGGTTAAACAACGATGGCACATGGAGTTTACGTTGGCGTTGAGGAAGTTCACGGATTTGTAAAAGCCTGCGGCTACGCGTGTCAACAAGAATTGCCATCCTTGTGATGCGAACCTATGCTTTTAAGGAGATAACGATGATGGAGTGGATATACATGCGGTCAGGCAGGACTGGAGAAGGCGCACGGCAGGTTCCGTTCGGCAGGGCGGCATATACCGTTGTAATTCTGATCGTTACAACCCTGGGAATAAGTGCCTGCAGCAGGGGCGGACAGATCATCACAGAACTGAACGCCACAGTCACACAGGGTGCAACCGAAATCTTGCCGCGCTCGAGCACGCCGCCAGTAACCGAACTTGAGGATGTGCTTGTGACACGTCAGGGACCGACCAACACGCCATGGCCGCAGCCTACCGGCACCTTGGGACCAAGCACCCTGTTAGCGCCGACCAAAATACTCGAAGCGA
>JASFUN010000153.1:0-5290 GCA_050050255.1 Anaerolineales bacterium
AATCTGGCCCCAGGACGGCGTCATCGTCCTCGCTTACTTCAAGGCGGATCTGACCCTGCTGCTCCCGCAGATCGGGGGCTGAGGGTTGGGCGGTCGGCTCATCGACGACGATGGCCCCCTGTTCTTCCGTCGTGACGGGATTCTGAACGACGACTGCCGGCTGGCTTTGCTGGCCCCAGAGCAGGTAGCCGATCGCCAGGCCGGTTACCAGCGCGAGTGGCAGGAGCAGCGAGTAAAGCGCGCTGCGCTTGATGCGGAAAACACCATCATCCTGGTCCTGTTCTGGCTCGAGCGTCCCGTCGGGCTTGTCATTTTCGACCATGGCGGGATTATAGCACAGTGGCCTGGGATCACAGGCTTGACATTTCGGATCCCAGGCTGTAATCTAGGGATAGACTGACCAGTCAGTCTAGCAACTATGACCAACAAAAACGAGCTTGAGAAGGAACGCAAAAGCCAGATCCTGGACGCGGCCGAGCGCGTGTTCGCCGAGCATGGTTTTGATAAGGCGCGCATGGATGACATCGTTGATGAATCCGGGCTCTCCAAGGGCGCGCTCTATTGGTACTACAAGAGCAAAGACGCCATCATCCGCGCGATGCTTGACCGGGTCTTCATCAGCGAGATGCGCGAAGCAAACGACCTGGTTGCGATGGACGCAAGCGCGAGCGATCGCCTGAGGATGTTTGTGCAGTTCGCCGTCCGAGAATACAAGCATTTTGAGAAACTCCTGCCGCTGGCATATGAGTTTATCGCCCTGGCCTACCGCAACAAGACAGTGCGGGAGACGGTAGTTGGTTATTTCACCCACTACGCAGAGATCGTCGCAGAAGTTATCCAACAAGGAATTGACTCTGGAGAATTTAAACCATGCGAACCGCAATCCGTTGCGCTCGCGTTGATCGGTATGTATGAGGGAATGGCGCTGGTCTGGTTCCTGGATCCGGAGAAGGTCGATTGGGATCAGATGGGCGATCAGCCGTTGGAGATCTTCCTCGACGGCCTGCGGGTGGAGGCTGACTGATGGCTACCGCCTTCATGCGCTGGCTTGAGACCCGCCCGGGGGATTACGATCGCGGCATCCGCATCCTCACGCTGGGGCAGCTCGGAGCGCTGCAGCAGCGGCTCGTCGATGAGCACATCAAGCCCGGATGGCGCGTCCTCGAGATCGGCTGCGGGACGGGAGCCCTGACAGCCAAAATGGCGCAAGCCGGGGCCAAGGTTACCGCTGTGGATCGTTCGAAATCGATGCTGGAGCAGGCTGAAGAGCGCATCCAAGACGGAGACCTTGAATCACGGGTTCGATTGATGCACATGGACGCAACCGGCCTGGCCAAACACCTGGAACCGGATTCGTTTGATGCCGTCGTGGGCAGCCTGGTCTTCAGCGAGATGAAGCTCCAGGAACGGCAGTATGCAATAAATACAGCGCGGCGCTTGATCCACCCGGGGGGATCCCTGCTCATTCTGGATGAGTTTGCGCCCCGGCGCTGGCTGCCGCGGTTGATCGCAGCTGCGGTACGCCTGCCGCTGCGGGGGTTAACCTGGCTCTTGACGCGCACTACGACTTCGCCCCTGCGGCACATCGAGCGACAACTCATAAAATCCGGCTTTGTTGTTGCGGGCTCAAACGCTGTCCTCGGTGGTGCCCTCAAGGTGATCCATGCCATCGCACAGGCTGAGGCTGAATCAGAATCGCGACCAGTCCCCAGCCTGGGCCGCTTACGGGGACGCTGGACGTGGAAAATGGTCGCCATGGAAATGTGGGCGTTGTTTTTCCGCATCCTGCCCCCTTATCCACAGAAAGAACCTGGCGTCTATGAGATCGGGGAGCCGGATGCCGATTCCCCGGTGCTCGTCACCGGCAACTACCTGCTAACCGTCCAGCGATTGGTCAGGGCGATCGATGGCCGCGTGGACGCGTGGCTGCTGGTGGCTGACTCGAATGGGGTTAACGTATGGTGCGGTGCCGGGGGTGGCTTTCTGACCGCCGAACGGGTGCTGTCCGCCTGGCGATTGGGCGCGCTCGAAGGGCACGTGAAGCATAGAGACATGATCTTGCCGGAGCTCTGCGCCAATGGTGTGGATGGCTGGAAGATCCGCAAGGAGAGCGGCAGGAAGGTCCACTGGGGGCCGGTGCGCGCCGAGGACATCCCGGCTTACCTGCAATCAGGTATGGCTAAAACGGATGAGATGCGCCTGGTTTCATTCCCACTGCTTGATCGCCTTGAGATGATGGCCGCCACGCTCGGTTTCTATGCATTGATGATCTTGCTGCCCGTGGCCATTTTCTGGCGGAGCTTGCTCTGGCCGCTGACCTTGAGCCTGTTGGCGCTTTCCACGTTCTATGCGGTCGTGCTGCACTGGCTTCCAGGGAAGGATGGCCTGCAGAAAAGCGTTCCGCTGACGGGCATCGCGCTGCTGGGGTTGCTCGTTTATTCATCTTTTCAAGGACCGACACCAGCCTTGCAATTGTTCAACCGCGCCCTGGGTTTGACCGGCCTTTCGGTGTTTATCGGCGCCGAGCTGCAGGGCATGTCTCCGCAGATGCGCGGTGAGCAGGCCAACTGGGGTTGGGAGGCCGCCCTCGCGGCTGTTCTGCTGCTTCTGTACTGGTTATTACCCATGATCGTGGGCTGGAGGTAGGCAGGTGGCGTCACCGGGAATGATCGATCTGATGAAGGAACATTGGCATCTGGCCCTGCACCTGAGGCACATGCGGATCGTGTTTCACGCCGATCGATGCAAAGGTTTCTTCGAATGCTACGAAGTCTGTCCGGTGGACTGCTGGGAACCCGACGAGGCAGCCGGGGTGGTTAATTTTCAGAAAGCCGATGCCTGCATCGCATGCGGAGCCTGCGTGCTGCAGTGCCCTGAAGATGCGATTGAATTGAGGTAGGGAGTGGTCGAGAAATTACGAGATGTCCCGCCACCATCGGGGTTCAGGCGTTGGTTCTTCCGCCTGCCGCTGAAGCTTTATAAAGCCGGCCTGGGTCGGCTGCTCGGCTCGCGTTTTGTGCTGCTCGAGCACATCGGAAGGGTGAGTGGTAAGACCCGCCGGGTCGTGCTCGAGGTCGTGAAACATGAGCGACCTGCTGGGAATTTCTACGTCGTCGCAGCCTGGGGCGAGCAGGCAGATTGGTTCCAGAACATCAAGGTGAATCCCCGCGTCGCATTCCAGGTCGGCGGGCAGCGCTTCACGGGGCGCGCGAATGTGTTAACCCGGGAAGAAGCTGAAAGGGTTTTTCTAGAGTATGGCCGTAAACACCCCCGCCTGCTGCAGGAGTTGATGGGTTTTGTTGGCTACCGCATCCAGCGCGATGAGGCCTCTTACCGGGATTTGGCCGGACTCCTTCCTGTGGTGCGGCTATCCTCTAAGGCAGAGAAAGCGGGCTGAGCGATGCTGGCGATCGTGTTGAGCGGAGCAGCGAATTTTGGCGCTATGCAGGCTGGAGCGCTTGAGATCTTGCTTCAAGAAGGGATTAAGCCGGAGATGCTCGTCGGGACGTCTGCAGGCGCACTCAACGCGATCTATCTGGGAGCAAATCCCAGCAGGGAAGGCGTGGAAGAGCTCCAGGATGTATGGAGAGCTGCCGGACCAGAACAGGTCGGCGTGGCCAGGCCATTTACGATTTTGCGCAGGATGATCGTCAATCAGGACAGCCTGATCGACAACACGGCGCTGGTGAAGTTCTTGCGCTCCAGACTGCCGATGGAATTGGGGACCTTCGGCGCGCTGCGGGAAAAGACGGGCGTCAAAGCCTATGCTGTCGCTGTGCAGATGCGTTCGGCAAGTTTGCATGTTTTTGGCGATCGCCCGGAGGACAAGCTGCTTGACGGAGCGTTGGCGAGCAGCGCGGTGCCTCCTTATCTGCCCCCCTGGGAGGTGGATGGAGAGCGCTATCTGGATGGAGGCGTGTACTCCAAATTGCCCCTCATAGTCGCTGTCGCCCGGGGGGCTACGCGCATCGTCGCGCTTGACGTGACCTATGCGATGGGAACTCGTTCGACGGCGGAAGGCACCATAGGGGTAAGCGGTTATGGGCTCTCGTTGATGGTTGAAGCACAAACTGCGCTGGAGATCGAATGGGCGCGCATAACCGGGGTCGACCTGCATATCATCCCGCTGCTTGCCCCACCGGAAGTGCCCTTCTGGGATTACACACAGGCGGATGACTTGATCAAGCGTGGCCGCAGGATTGCGAAGCAATCTCTTGAGCACAGACCAGTTCGCTTCTTACCAGCCTGGCGCGTGTGGCTGCGGATGGCTTCGCGCAATTTGCCGATCCACCCCTTGCACGCGCTGGACATGCCCGAGCTGCCGCGGGCGCGACCACCTTCGTCCTCAGGTGATGAGGGCGACCTGGATATGGAAGAGCAATCGGATCAGAAAGGGAGTTGAAATGGAACTCATCATCATTGTCCTGGCGATGGCTGTGGTTGGCCTGATCATGGCCTATGTGGCCGGCTTTATCTGGAAAGAGGAGCGGCCCGTTGGTGTCCCCGGAGACTACATCGTGGGCGCCGTGACCGCGATCGTGGTCGGGTTGTTAGATTGGTTTTTAATCCCACAAATGGGCTTCAGCGAAATCTGGAAATATGTTGGCATTGCCCTCGAGCCTGCGTTAAGCGTCCTGATCGTGCTCTGGATAATCAAGAAGGCGAAGAGTTGATCGCAAGGTGAGTGCAGAGCACAACGCTGATGCCATCATCTCGGTTCATGGCTTGAGCCGCGAGTTCGACGGGCGCCGCGCCGTTGACGGGATTGATCTGGAGATAGCGAAGGGTGAACTCTTCGGGCTTATTGGACCCGATGGGGCCGGGAAAACGACCACGCTGCGCCTGCTGGCGGGCCTTCTTAAGGTGACCTCGGGGGAAGCGCGCGTGGCCGGTTTTGATTTGGTCTCCAATCCGGAGGCGATCAAACCTCAGATCGGTTACATGGCGCAGGAATTCAGCCTTTATGCCGAGCTTACGGTCACCGAAAACCTGCATTTCTTCTCGGATATTTATGGTGTTGAGCCCCGGAAAGTCAGGGAACGATCTGAACGCTTGCTGGCCTTTGCCGGCTTGCAGGAGTTTAAGGAGCGACGGGCTGCTCACCTTTCCGGTGGGATGAAGAAGAAACTCGCCCTGGCTTGCACGCTGATCCATGAACCGAAACTCCTGCTCCTTGATGAGCCCACAACCGGTGTGGACCCGGTCTCGCGCCGGGAGTTCTGGGAAATTCTCACTGATCTCAACCTCTCTGGAACGACAATTGTGGTGAGCACTCCTTACATGGATGAGG
>JASFUN010000154.1:0-5284 GCA_050050255.1 Anaerolineales bacterium
TCGACGTTTGGGGATCTAAGCCGATCATGTGCCCCTCGCATCGGCAGTCGGATGCGCCGAAGCGCCGGGGCCAGCGCGCGCCTAAGTCGGCGAGAGAATCCGACCACTCACACTCACTTGAATGCGGCTCGACAGCCCAGGCTGCACATTGCAGCTGTGCGCGCGCGAGCAAGTAGTCGATATGCCAATGCGTTTGTTTTTGCTCAGGTGGCCGTAGGTGGCGGTTCAAACGTGCTGCCAGACCCCCGGGACCACGTGCGCTGCCGACATAGGCATACGACCCGGCTGCGAAGCTGAGCCTACCGAGCCGGCCGATGTCAAGCGTTACTGGGTCATCAATTGCGCAAATGAGGACGTAGAGTCCCCTTCTGGCGGGGAACTCGAAATGCGACTGCGGAGATGTTGCCATCATCGGGAGGCTGGCTTTTTCCCGTGTTCCCATCCGTTCAAATTAGTCCTTTGTGACTCGTGCTTTGACCGCTGTCAGGACAACCTGGGCTCTACGATCCAACCTTCAAGCAGGTTGCCTTTCTTATCGAGCAGCGGTTCATAACCCACCAGGATGACGCCATCCGGGTCCCGGTGTGCGATCGCCTCGCCTGCCGGAAGAACGACGGCTGCCTGGAGTTGGTCATGATTTAAGCCCTTAGGCAGGTGATAGGCGGTGACCTGGCTTAGATTCTTAGCAAAGCGATTGAGATCAGCGCGTTTGGCGCGGCTTTTCCCGGGTAAGCGGTCTAAACCCAACAGCTCCCAGGCGGCTGAAGGGTAGGATTCCACCACCAACCGGTGTTTTCTCCGCTTGCGATGCCATCCTTGCTCGATGAGCGACCATTTATAGTCAAAATGAAGCGCGTGGAAGAGGTCGATCGAGAATTGGATGTAGCGCAGGTAGTTCTTGGGCTTTGCCTGTCCGGGCACCCCCGTCTTGCCGGGTGTGTTGAGCACCCGCTCGGCGAGACGCATATGCTCAATTGGTGACTGGGGGTGGCGCCAAGCGTGAGGGCCATCGAGCAGCAGGACCTGCACATCGTTGGCAGCGCAGTAGGCGTTCAACGCAGCTGCGCAGCTCTCTGCTTCGGGCTCACCTTCCCAACCGAGATCGACGGGCTCCGGGAACGAGGGCGTCTGAGAGTCAACCTCTAGCAGCGCGATTCCGAAATCTTTATAGCGCCGGCTGGCGAGATCGATCGATAGGACCTTCATGGCAATTTCCTTGTACTGCGAGACTGCGTATTGTTCTGATTTGAGTATAACATCGCATTCTCTCCTGATAAGTCTGCTGCATCGACGGTTTTACACATGCTGCTTCGGATATAATCTCAACATCCGCGTGCAGACAATCAGGTAACCTATGGGATTCCACGGCGGCAGCTGGTGGTCATACATTCGCTATGATGAAGAACAGGGACAACCCAATGTCAGCCTTGAGCTGATGCGCAGGGTTGGGAGCTATGCGCGCCCCTATTGGAAGAAGGTCGCCATTATCCTTGTCTCGATGGTTGCAATCTCCAGTCTGAGCCTCATCCCACCCCTCTTAATCCGCGACTTACTTGATAACGCCATCCCCAATCGTAATTTTTCCCGTCTAAACATGCTGGCTCTTGGTATGGTTGCGGTGCCTTTAATAAACGGCTTGCTGGGTGTCGCCCAGCGTTATGCCAGTTCGCAAATCGGCGAGGGGATCATTTTCGATCTACGCACGGAATTGTTCTCGCACCTGCAGCGCATGAGCCTGCGTTTTTACACGAACACGCAGGTTGGTGAATTGATGTCGCGTCTGAACAACGATGTGATCGGCGCCCAGCGGGCGATAACAGGCACACTCGTCACGATCCTCAGCAACGTCTTCAGTTTGGTGGCGACGCTGGCGATCATGATTTCCCTGGAGTGGCGCCTTACGTTGTTGGGTATCGCTATCCTCCCCTTGTTCATCCTGCCGGCGCGGCGGGTCGGCGACGTGCTGCGCAACATCGCCCGGCGATCGATGGAGATGAACGCCCGCATGAACGCGCTGATGAACGAAACGCTGAATATCAGCGGCGCGCTGCTGGTCAAGATCTTTGGAAGGCATAGGGATGAAGTGGATCGCTTCCGGGAGCGCGCCGGTGAGGTGAGAGATATTGGCGTGCGCCAGGCGGTCGTGGGGCGCTGGTTCTTCCTGGCGCTCTCACTGGTGAGCGCAATTGGCAGCGCCCTGGTGTTCTGGCTTGGCGGCCACCTGGTCCTGCGTGGGGCTTTCACGGTCGGAACTATCGTAGCGTTCAGCGCCTACCTGACAGATCTCTACGGCCCTTTGATGGCCATGACCAACGCGCGCGTTGATTTCGCCACTTCAATGGTCAGCTTTGAGCGTGTCTTTGAGGTGCTCGACCTGCCTATCGAGATTCAGGATCCGGGCGAAAGCGCTGTCGTGCTGGAAGAGGTACAAGGGCATGTGAAATTTGAAAATGTATGCTTCAGCTACGAAGCGCCGGGTGAGCCGCCTTCGGGTTTGGATGAACAATTTCGTTTCCGTTGGGGCGGCAGCGTGACATACGTCCCGGAGAGGGGGGCTAAGAGGAGAGGTGAACCCAAGCCTGAAAGCGCCACACGTTGGGCCGTTGAGGATATTAATTTCGAGATCCTACCAGGTGAGATTGCCGCTCTGGTTGGGCCCAGCGGTGCGGGAAAAACGACGATCACGTATCTGCTGCCACGGCTGTATGATCCGATAGAAGGTCGCATAACGCTGGATGGGTTTGATCTGCGTGAGATTGCACTGGATTCCCTGGCTGAACACGTGGGCATGGTGACCCAGGAAACCTATCTGTTTCACGCTACGATCCTGGAGAACCTGCTCTACGCGAAACCCGATGCGACCCAGGAGCAGGTTGAAGCTGTCTGCAGGGCAGCCAACATCCATGGGTTTATCGCCTCGCTCGAAGACGGCTACGAGACCATCGTGGGTGAGCGTGGCTATCGTCTCTCGGGAGGTGAAAAACAGCGTGTGGCGATTGCGCGTGTGCTGCTTAAAGATCCGAAGGTGTTAATCCTGGACGAGGCAACGAGCCACCTCGATTCTCAATCTGAAGCCTTGATCCAGGAGGCGATGCAGACCGTCATGCGCGGGCGCACTTCCCTGGTGATCGCCCACCGGCTCAGCACGGTGATCGACGCCGATAAAATCATCGTGATGCAGGAAGGCCGCCTTGTCGAACGTGGGCGCCATATGGATCTTCTGGAACAAGACGGATTGTATGCTGATCTCTATCGGACCCAGTTCGAGTCAGAGAAACGACCCGCTTAAGTCTCGTCCAATCGCGCCGCGTCCGCACCGAAACCTCCTCCGAGAATTCGACTACAATCGCTGTACAAATTAACAGCATGCACCCGGCCAGGTTTGTGCCGGTAAGACTCAGATTGGATGAAACCTCTGAGCGTTTTCATCGTATAGAGTATTAGAAACACACCAGATTAGGCGGCTGAATGACATTGCGGCAGCGCGTTGCTGAAGACGAATTTATCGCCAGAGCAAGGGACGGAGATGACGAAGCGTTCCGGGAAGTTGTGGAAGCCTTTCAGGGACCGGTTTTCAACCTCTGCTACCGCATGCTGGGCAACGCCCAGGAGGCGGAGGATGCTGCTCAGGAAGCTTTTTTGAAAGCCTATCGGAATATCAAGCGATATGATCCCGATCGCAAATTCTTGAACTGGATCCTTTCAATCGCTTCCAACCATTGTATCGATCGGCTCCGCCGCAGGAGAATGCAGTTTATCTCACTCGATGAATGGTTGCCGAGATTTGAGAACCCGGCACCCAATCCTGGACCTGAACAATCTGTGGCTGACCAAGAAATGCAGGAAGATGTGCGCCAGATGTTGGATCGATTAGGCTCAACTGATCGAGCGGCGGTCATCCTGCGCTATTGGTATGACTATTCCTACGACGAAATTGCCGAGTCGCTTTCACTTTCCGTGTCGGCTGTCAAGAGTCGACTTCATCGGGCGAGACGATTTCTTGCGGAACAATGGTCGCCACAAGGTGCTGTGTTGGTGAACGGAGGTGTTTGAGATGGGCCACCAAGAATACGAAACGATGATCTTTGATAAGAAAGATCTAACGCAGGCGGATCTTAAACGCCTGGAAAATCATCTTCAGGGATGCAGTCGGTGTTCGCAACTGAACAACCGCCTGGAGGCCGTCGAGGGTGTACTCGGCTCAGCATCATTCGTGGCCGCACCAGAAGGATTCGCAAACCGTTTTCAAACTCGGCTCGCGAAAGCACGCCAGCGAAGACACGCCCGTCAAATGCTGCTGACTTCAACTTTAATAGCAGCAGCGATCATGGCTGGGTTTGGGCTAGCTGGATATGCGTTTTTCTCCTCTGGAGCGACGTTTTTTTCCTGGCTGCTGAAGGGTTTGAATGAGGTGTACTGGCTTGGCACGCTGATCGATGTCGTTTTAGACACGGTAATCCTTTTCCTGGAAAGCCTGTTGGAGCAGGTCCCACTTCTTTTGTTAATGGTGTTCTCGGTGGCAGTGAGTTCGCTGGTGTTTACATGGGTCACTTCTTTATACCGGTTAAGTTATCGCGAAATACGAAGGGAGTAACAAGATGAAAAAATTAGTTTACGCTTCACTGTTCATGTTGATCTTCACCCTCATGGTCCCGGTCACGGCCTTCGCGGCTGGACCCGAAGACGGCCGGGTCGTCCTGGGCACGGACTTTGTGCTCGAGAGCGGCGAAACCCTTGATGGGGATCTAGCGGTGATCGGTGGGACGGCTACGCTGGAAGCCGAATCCGTCGTCACCGGCACTGTGGCAATCATCGGTGGAAACCTTGTAGCCGATGGTCTGATCGAGGGGGACCTGGCTGTCGTTGGTGGCAATGTCCGCTTTGGGCCCGCCGCCGTGCTGCAAGGCGATCTGGTCTCTTTCGGCGGCAATGTCAATCCAGGCAGCGCTCAAATCCAGGGTGACTTTATCTCAGGTGATGAACTGGATTTCCCGCTGACGTTCAGGTTTGATGAGACCTTCTCGAACCTGCCAGGAGTGATGAGACCGTTCATGTGGGACTCATTCGGTTGGTCGGTCCTGCGCTACTTCTTCGAGAGCATCGTCATGGCGGCGCTCGCGGTTCTGGTTGTGATGTTCCTTCCGAAGCAAACTCGCCTCGTAGCGGACACGATTGTCGATCAACCGATCCTGGCCGGGGCTTTTGGTCTGCTAACGACCGTAGTAGCTCCGATCTTGATCGTCTTGCTGATCATAACGATCTGTTTTGCAATCGTCGGGTTTGT
>JASFUN010000155.1:0-5278 GCA_050050255.1 Anaerolineales bacterium
ATCCGTTGCGGCTTGCCGGTAGCCGACATAGGTATAGCCCGCTACGATAAGGACGGCGATCATGATGAACACCAGCAACCAGAAGCCAGCGTTTCGCGTCCACCTTCTAAGCCAAACCTGCAATCGTAATGGCATCATAACCCTCAGGAACTCTGGGCGACCTCAATCTCAGCTGAAGCGTTAACAATGCGCTCTATGGGATCCTGCCCCAAAACGAAAATTCGCTGCCATAAGCGCTGCGCGATTTGCCTCGCCTCCGCCATGTTCCAGAAAATCTCCGCCGTCACCGAGTAGCCGCCAAGGTGGCCTCCTGCGAAGACCTCCAGGTCGATCCCCTTTGTTTCCTCCGGAAACTGCATACGTATGGCTTGAGCCCAATCCTCGAGAAGTGAACTCCTAGCCGGTTGGAGGAAATGTGCCTGTGCTAGTGCGCGGCCGTATTCCTTGCCTGTGAGAAATTTAAGCAGCTCCCACGACGCCTCAGGATAGCGGGTGTCTGCAAAGATCCCGTAGCCATCTGTCGTCGCTAAGGTGACCCTGCGCTTTGGACCACGCGGCAGGGGGGCGACCCCTATTCGGAAATCTGCCCTTTCAAGAATCTCCTTCAAAGCCCATGATCCTTCTTCGACCATCGCGACTCGACGATCGATAAAGGCATCCCAGGTCCGTAAACCCTGCACATCTAATTTGCTCGCCATCACGTGGTCTTCCCAGATCCGGTCACGGATCCATCCTAGAGCCGCCAGGCTTTCTGGACGGGCCATCCAGCTCCGCTTCGAATTCTCAGGATCAACGAAATGTCCATCCCAGGCGTTTACATGGACCTGGAGTCGTTCCCAGCTAATATCCAACATACTCCCCCAGAGGTCTATCTCCCCGTCTCCATCCCGATCATGCGTGAGCATTTTCATCGCCTGAAAATAATCTTCATGATCCCACGTCCCGTCGGGGTAATCGATTCCATACTCATCGAACAAGTCTTTATTGAAAAAAAGCGCCAGGGCTCCATGATACTTGGGCAAGGCATATTGCAATCCATCCTGGGTAAACAGGGCCTTGTATTGAGCCGGATCCCAATCAAAACGAGTAGAGCGATCGATCTCGGCCTCTACATATGGCCGTAGATCGAGCAGGTAGCCAGATTGTGCCCAAACCGGGAAGAAGTCGCAGCAGCCGGCGAGCACATCCGGCGCGGTGCCAGCCTGGAAGTCCGACATCATCTTTTCCTGCACATTCTCAGGATCCGGTGTGTAGAACACCTGAATGTCCGGGTTCAAAGCATGGAACTTCTCAAGGCTCTTCTGCGCCATCTCGGGAAACCAGTCCGTGCGCCAATCTTGGTAGACGAGCTGAACCTTGCCGCTGACTTTCGCTCCATCGTCCCCATACTTTGTCCCACAAGCCTGCAGCAAGGCCGCCCCGACACCCAGGCTGGCAAACTTAAGGAACGATCGCCGTGAGCTTGCGGGCGCCGGCGTGCGGTAGCCAGTTTCGACTGACGCCGGGGTCTCCCGGGACCTGCCCATGCGCTGATGGTTGAATGAGTTCTTCTTCACCATGTCATTGTCTTCACTTCAAACGATTCCAGTGTGCTTGCGGGTGCATCCAAACGCTTCCGTACGCCTTTCCACCGGCAGTTAACAACAACCGTCAACTAGCGACCGGGAATTGTTGCCAGTCGGGATGCCCGGGATCTGAAATTATAAAGAGATGTGCAGTATCTTGATGATGTCCTCACCATGATCGCAAATGTCGGCTGCATTGAAACGACAATTCCTAACCCATCATCAAGAATTTGGATATATTTTCTACATTTTATTCAAGATGTGCAAGGGTAAACCTGGTCGAATTTGAACTTTCCGGTGATCACGTCGCAGCTGAATTCGATAACTGCGGTGTTATCATCATTGCAAATAGAGACGCAAGAACATGGCGCCTTGAGGAGGAGAATATGGCCCAGAACTTCGGCCCAAATATCAGTGAATATGGCGTTGAAAAGCATGGGATCCGCAACGCCGGGACGGTCTACTGGAATCTCACCACCCCGATGCTCTATGAACGCATCGTCCGGCGACACGAGGGCGCGCTGGCACACCTGGGACCGGTCATCGTCAGGACCGGGGATCACACCGGTCGATCGCCCATGGACAAATTTATCGTCGAGGAGGCATCCAGTAAGGACGATATCTGGTGGGGCACGGTCAACCGTCCGATGGCCGAAGATTGCTTCGATCGAATCTACCGCCGGATGCTCGCATACATTCAGAACCGCGATATCTTTGTCTTCGACGGCTACGCCGGAGCGGATCCCGAATACCAGATGCCGGTCAGGATCATCACCGATTACGCATGGCACAGCCTCTTCGCCCGCAATATGTTCATACGCGAGTTCGATCCCGAAAAACTGCGCAAACACGTGCCCGAATTCACGGTCATCGACATGCCTGGCTTCCACGCCGACCCTGAGATCGACTGCACCGCCAGCCAGACAGCCATACTGGTCCACTTCGGCAAAGGGCTAGTGTTAATCGCCCGCACGGAGTATGCCGGCGAGATCAAGAAAAGCATCTTCACTGCAATGAACTACAAGCTTCCCAAACTTGGTGTGCTGCCCATGCACTGCAGTGCCAACTACGGGGAAAACCCGGATGACGTCGCTATCTTCTTCGGGCTCAGCGCCACCGGCAAAACCACGCTTAGCAATGTGCCCGAACGCACGTTGATCGGGGACGATGAACACGGCTGGAGTGAGAACGGAGTCTTCAACTTCGAAGGAGGTTCATACGCGAAGGTGATCCGGTTGGACCCTGAAGGGGAACCTCTGATCTATGAAGCTAGCCGGCGATTCGGCACCATCCTTGAAAACGTCTCCTTTGATGGCGAAAACCGACGGGTGGACCTGGATGACGACGCCATGACAGAGAACACGCGCGCCAGCTATCCAATCTCACACATGGCCAACGCGATCCGGGAAGGGGTCGCCGGCCATCCGAAGCATATCGTCTTCCTGACGGCCGATGCGTTTGGCGTGCTGCCCCCTATCAGTAAACTCACCATCGAGCAAGCGCTGTATCATTTTCTAAGCGGATATACTGCGAAAGTGGCAGGCACTGAACAGGGCGTCACAGAGCCCCAACCGAATTTCAGCGCATGCTTCGGGGCTCCGTTCATGCCGCTGCACCCTCAAGTGTATGCCGGTTTATTGGGTGAGAAGGTCGAAAAACATGCGACTCAAGTCTGGCTGGTTAATACAGGTTGGACAGGAGGTCCGTATGGAGAAGGCCAACGCATGAACCTGACGCACACGCGTCGCATGGTCGACGCAGCGATTACCGGTGAACTGGAATCCGTCGAGCTGGAGGTGGAGCCCTTCTTCGGTCTGCGCATCCCGGCCCATATCCAGGATGTTCCTGATAAAGTCCTTAGGCCACGTGAAACCTGGAAGGATGCCGAGGCATACGATCGACAAGCCAAGAAACTGGCTGGTATGTTCCAGGCGAATTTTGAGCAGTTCAGCGACGATGTTGATGCAGAGATCGCCGCCGCCGGCCCACAAACACCATAGAACTGGAAAGCTCTGAGGGAGATTATGGACACCCGATCGCAACCAAGAAACCTGCTATTTGTCATGTTCCTGCTGACTTTGAGCGCTTGCGCACAGACAGGGCCGACAGTCGCCCCTGCTGTGACCGTACGGCCGCCTGATGTTGTCACGCCAACGGTTGACGAAAGCGAAGGGCGCTACTTCAATGAACAAGGTCAGTTCTCGCTGAGCCTTCCTGAGGGATGGAGAGTGTTTGGCCCGGTGGACGCTTCCGCGGGTGAGGGTGTCTCGTTCAAACTGTATAGCCTTGGACTACAGCCGGAAGCATCGGGAGGTCCGGGGGCTAGCAGCATTGTAATCATGGACCCGGGTGCGGTTTCGATCGAGCGGTTCGTGCAAGCCCAGTGCAGCACGTGTCCGGCTGCTCCGATCCAGGATATCCAGCTTGGAGATGTGAGCGCCCGGCAGACGGTCATCGGAGGTGGCGGTGTGCCCATCGAGGTTACCTGGACGTTTTTCGACCATAACGGTATGCGCATCGGGTTGAAAATCCACGACGCTGAAACGCTCGAGCCCCTCCAGCAGGTGCTCGAAAGCCTTCAGCTCCACTGAGCAGATCCAGATGGATAAGCGCTCCTCAGCCGATAAGAAAACATGATCATACCCATCGACATACAAGCTGCGCTCGAACGCAATGCGGACCATTACCTGCACTATCTATGTGATGAGCTGCAGACCCGCCAGACTGGCAGTGCAGACAACCGCAAGGCGACAGATTTTTTCTACCGTACCATCAAGCGGCTGGGATTCGAAGTCGAGAAGTCACGTTTCGAGTGTATGGATTGGTCATCAGGAGAGCTAACGCTGAGTGTCGATGGCGAACCCGTGAAAGCCTGGATCAGCCCTTACTCACCCGGAGTGGAGCTTGAAGCTAGCCTGGTGCATGTCTCAACGATGGATGAGTTGAGAACAGCAAATCCGAGGGGGCAAATTCTGCTCATGACCGACGAGCTGGTCAAAGAGCAGCTTATGCCCAAAAATTTTCCCTTCTACAACCCGGAACATCACCGGGAAATCATCGCTGAGCTGGAAGCGAAAGAGCCAGTTGCACTGATCACTGCTACCGGCAAGGACCCCCAGATGGCCGGTGCTGTCTATCCGTTCCCGGTGTTTGAGGACGGCGATTTCGACATCCCATCGGTGTACACAAAGGACGTCGTCGGAACCCGGCTCGCTGCTCATGCAGGCAAAACAGTTAAACTGCTCATCGATGCCCGACGGCAGCCTTCACATGGGTACAATGTGATCGCACGGCGTGGTAAACCGGATGTTCCCCGGCTGGTGTTCTGTGCGCACATCGACGCGACAGCAGGCACTCCCGGTGCACTGGACAACGCCAGCGGCGTGATCACGCTCCTGCTCCTGGCAGAGCGGCTGAAGGAGTACACCGGAGCAACACCCATCGAGATCACTGCCATCAATGGGGAAGATTACTACGCTGCTTCTGGTGAGATCGAGTACCTGCGATCCTCGCTGGGGCCAGCACAAGATGTGCTTCTGGCGCTCAATATCGACGGTGCCGGCTACATTCAAGGCCAGACAAGCTACTCGTTCTACGGGGTCTCCGATGGTCTAGCCCGCTCAATTCGAGCCCTGTTTTCAGGTTATCCCGACCTGCACGAAGGACAGCAGTGGTACCAATCGGACCACAGCATTTTCATTCAGCAATCGATC
>JASFUN010000156.1:0-5238 GCA_050050255.1 Anaerolineales bacterium
TGAGTTCGGATCAGGTTTAAAAACACGGTTGGTCGCATAGAGTTGCAACCTGGCGAATGCCTGTGCGGGCAAAATCCATCCCTTCTCATTATGGCGGAAGCCCGGGGGCAAGGTCACGCCCATCATTCATCTTCGTCCAGCCTGATATCGAGCGCGTACAGCAGGGACACCGCCTCGGGCAATGAGAACCGCGCCTGTGAGAGGGTGTTATTGGTTGGATCGATGTGGTAGTTCCGGGCCGAGCGCAGATCTGCCCCGCTCAGGTTTGTGCCCATGAACAGGCTCCCCTGCAGATCGGTTTCGTGAAAAACCGCCCCGGATAAATTAGCCTCGCGGAAATCGATCTCGCGCGCAGCGCACTCGATAAACTGTGCTTCCTGCATGTCAAGCCCGATGAATGTGCCGTGGTTGAGGTTGGATGATTTGAAGGAGGTTGATTTTCCAAGTGCAGGGCGATTTGATTGTGACCTTGTCCAATCGACACCCACTAATTTAGAGGCCTCAAATTCGACCGAAGCAAGCACGCTCTCGGAGAGCTCAACCAGGCTCAGGTCGCAATCGACGAACGAACAGCGCTGAAAGCGACAGGATTGCAGAGTCGCTTCGACAAAGGAACAGCGCTCGAAGCGGCAGTCCTGAAACATGGAAGCATCAACCCGGCCGCGGTCCAGTTTGAGTTTTGTGAAGACCTCATCCTGAAAATCTGTATTGGATCGCAGTGTCGTCATTGTTGTACCTGCCGTTGCACTTTATGCTGCCGCTGTTTGCTGGCGAAGGTCATCGTCCAATCGCCATGCCGGTTGGATCGATCACGTTGCGGAGCAGTTCCAGGTCTTTCTCGGAAGGCTCGGGGCTGACGTCCACAACGTCGCTCATCAGGATTTCAAACTCGCTGTTGGCTTCCAGTTCCTGCCGTTGGACCCCGGGATGCGTGGAGATGAGCATCAGCCTGCCGCTGCTCTGGTCAAAGCCATACAGCGCCAGTTGAGTGATCACGCGATAGGGGCCGCATCGATCGGGGAGGCCGGCCCGCGCACGCGCTCCAGGGCCATCAAGATACCCCGCCGTCGTTACGAAATCGACTTTTTCAACGAATGACCGCCGGGATTGGTTTGCCATGATGATAATCAGGCGGTGTGAGAATGAGGCAACGTCGTTCGCTCCGCCGCTGCCGGGCAGGCGGACCCTGGGCTCGTTGTGCGGTCCGATGACCGTCGTGTTGATATTTCCAAAAGCGTCCATCTGCGCTGCGCCCAGGAAGCCGTAATCTACGTATCCGGCCTGGGACAAGGACATCACATCATGCATGCTCGTGGCGGCGATGCCCTGGTAGTAAGTGCGCGACTCTCCCACTGACGTTGGCAGCTCGGGCAGGAAAGGGCCGACCCCACCAGCCTCGAAGAAGATCAGTAGATCGGGCGCATGGGTCTGCTGGGCGAGCATCGCCGCGACGATCGGCAGACCTGTTCCCACGAACGCGGACTTTCCATCCTGCAGCAGCGCCGCGCCCATGAAGGCGAGGTACTCCCTGAGTGTATAGCGGCCTTCTTCAACGCCTGCGATCGGCATGGCATCGACCTCCTTCGGCTAGCGCTTCCGCCAGGGAGCACTCTTCGGTTCGAGCAGGGCCTCGCGTCTTTTGAGGTATTCCAGTTTCTGCTCGCCACCGATCGCCTTTAGATAGCTGGCAAAGTCAGGTACTGAGTGGATATAGCGATCGAGATACTCCTGAATGCCTTGCTCCGTGCGCGAGAGTTCGAGCCATTCAGCGATATGGTCCTCATCGAAATCGTACAAGCCGGGCATCTCGCAGGGGTGTGAGCCGAAGGGAACTTCCACAACGGCATCCACGAAGAAGGCCGGGATGACAGTGCGCCAGGGTTTTTCGCGGATCAACTCGGTGTCGACGATCTCCTCCGTCGTGAGGATCAGGCGTCGCGCGCAGCGGGCCAGCTCGTAATCCATGATCAACGCCCCGTCGATCTGGGCATTGCCAAAGCGGTCGCAGCGGTGAACGTGGATAAAGGCGACGTCCGGATAGGCAGCCGGGAGCAGCGTGATCGGTTTCTTGCTGAAAGGATCCTCGATAACCACAGCGGAGCTGTGTTTGAGTGTGTCGGTTCCCAGCATGGTGCGCGTGGGCATGAATGGCAGCCCCATCATGCCAGCCAGCAACCGCCATTGATATCCAGCGTTGCTGATTTCGGCGATGACCTCGCATTCACCCCCCTCAACCCGCCGACGCGAGGCCGGCGCCAGCCCGCGCAGTTCATGGCCGAACGCGTAGGCGACCTCGATGCGGTTCACACAGCGCGCGGCGATGAGCAAATCGGCATCATAAACGCCGGTCTTGCCGGCCAGCGTCAAATCCCGCTTCTTCTGGCGGATGATCTCGTGGATGATGGCCATCGAGATGCGGATGTGTCCGAATCCACCGCTGGCGATGAAATCGCCGGCGGAGATGAAACGCGAAACCGCTTCTTGAGAGCTGAGCGTCTTGTCTTTGAGCTTTCGGTCTTTGTTTTCCCGCACCCACTGACGGGCTTCATCCGGGTCGTGCCATCCGATTAGCTGGCCTTGTCCGCGCTGTGACACCGGATCTGTGGTCATCGCCTTCCCTCCCTGATCAGAACGCAGGCATTCGTCCCCACTTGATCGTATTATTGCGGAGTGCGGGGAAGCAGACAACCCCAGGGGAGAGGAAATCGATCTAGAGAGGATTTCTTATTCCTGGTCAACCCACCCGTTAGTGGGGCGGGCTTTGCCTATCTCGCCGGCGCGCTGGATGGCAAGCTTCACACCGATAGGACCGATGACCTGGACTATGAAAGTCGTCGCGGTGATGACGCTCAACACGAGCGATCCCAGCGCCTGACCCTCGGGGCCTAATTCGGCAAACCGGCATTCGCAGTTAAGTGCCAACCCGATCGCCACACCTGCCTGGGAGAGCAAGCCAAAGCCTAAATTGTCACGCACGACCGCCGGCGCATTTCCGATCCTGCCCCCGATCCACGCGCCGGTGAATTTGCCAAAGCTTCTCAACAGGACATAGGCAATCCCGATGAGGCCCATCGTGGGCAGCAGTGCCAGTTGGAAACGGGCTCCGACGAGGGTAAAAAAGAGCACGTAGATGACCGGGCCGGCTTGCTCGATCGTGAAACGGATCCTCTTGCCATGTTCAGGGGAGCGATTCACGACCGTGATCCCCATCACCATCGAACTGAGGATAAGTGAAAGGCCGAACGTCTCCGAGATACCCACGGCGAGAAAGACAAACCCAATCGAGATCGCCATCGAATCGTGGAAACTCTTCATCCGCTGCATGATGGAGTTCAGCAGCAGTCCGGCGATTACCCCGAGCAAGATCGACCCCCCGATCTCGAAGACCGGGTACTCGACGATCTCGAGCAGGGAAAGTGACTGGGATCCGGTCAGGATCGCTTCGGCACCGGCGACAGCCATGCTGAACAATAGCAGCGACATGGCGTCATCTAAACCAACAACTGCGAGCAGGCTGGTCGTCAGGGGGCCCCTGGCGTCATATTCGGCGAGCACATCCACGGTTGCGGCCGGAGCGGTCGCCGAAGAGAGCGCCCCGAATATCAATCCAGTGTGCAGCGAGCCGGTGAGAAAGTAAATGCCGGCTGCTACCAACACAAATGTGCCCAGCGATTCGAAAAGCAAGATGAAGAAGATGCTTCGTCCCATCTTGCGCAGCTGCCCGAAGCGGAGATGGCCGCCCATGTCGAATCCGATCAAGCCGAGCGCAATTTCGCTGATGAATGTTAGATCGTCCGAAAGTTCGAGCGGGATGACGTTAAGGAAGGAGGTTCCCAGAAAGACCCCGGCGACAATGAAGCCGACGACTTGTGGGATGCCCAGATATTGAAATAACTTACTGGCCAGGAAGGAAAAAGCTATGAGCAGACCGACGATAGCGAGGATGTCGATCGTCTCAGGAATTTCGATGAGATGGGGAAGGGTTTCCATGATGAGTCGGCCGGCTTGACCGAATTTGTCTGTCCTCCGGTCTGTGAGTCAGCTTAACTGTTGAGTTCGGACTCAGGATGGAACAAGCAACATGATGTCACATACAGGGGGAGCTAGACAAGCGACAGGTATCATGCTTCAACGGTTAGGAATGTTCAAAACGTGTGCAATTTCACGCGACAAAGCGTGCGATCAGCATGAAGTGGCTGAACGCCCCGAGGATGACGAAGATGTGCCAGAGTTCGTGAAATCCAAAACGACCGGGCACGAGATCAGGCTTTTTAAAGGTGTAGACCAACGCGCCGACGGTGAAGAAGAAGCCTCCAAGTACCAGCCAGATCAAGGCACCAGGAGGGAAGCTGCGCAAGATCTCGCCGAAGGCGAAAACTGACAACCATCCGAGCATCAGGTAGAGGCCGGCTGTGATCCAGCGCGGGGTATGGATCAGGAACAGCTTGAGCATCACCCCGGCCAGCGCCAGAGACCAGATAATTGCCAGGAACGGCCACCGCCAGAAGCCCTGAAAGAAATGCAGGCAGATGGGCGTGTAGCTGCCGGCGATGAGCAGGTAAATCGCGGTGTGATCGAATTTCTTCAACAGGAGCATCGTCTCCGGCCGGGCGGTGATGCTGTGATAGGCAGAACTTGAGGCGAACATCAGGAACAATGTGAGACCATAGATCAGCAGCGAGGACCTGCGCAGGGGCTCATCCCATCCCTCGACCAGGAGCCAGATCACGCCAACCACGGACGCGAGCGCCGCCAGCAGGTGGGATATGCCGTTGAATGGTTCGCGCATCTTGATCACGGGACTTCCATTGTTAATCGGTAAGCCGGATAAGACCTGAATCTAGCTGTTGGCTCGAAACATATACAAGCGCGTCATGCTGTGCGCTCGATCGGGATGGCGATCTCTGCGGTGAGCTTCCACTCACCCGCCTCCAAGCTGTAAATTGCCAGGAAGCGCGCTTGATAGTCAAACGCTACCCGGTTGTTCTCACCCTTCCCGCGCCAGCGCCCGATAAGCCAGGCGATCTCTCCATGGATGTGGACCTCCAATTCGTCGCTGCGGGCGATTTCCCAGTGGCGCAAGCCGGACCGGTACGAGGCAAGCAGTTCTTCTTTGCCGATCACGCTGCCATCAGGATGGATCTGCCTGAAGTCATCGGAGAGAATAGCCTCGATCGATTCCAGGTCAAGGGGCCGATGGGCTGCGACCCAGCGCTCTTCGACAGCCAGGACTCTCCC